>NZ_JBHVKN010000150.1:0-12530 GCF_042798075.1 Nocardioides sp. NPDC057772 | reverse complement strand
ACTGCAGATTCGGCTGGTTGCGGCCTACTTCTCGAAGACTGCCTGGTCGAGGACCCGTCGCTCGTCGTCGGCGAGGACGAGGAGATCCTCGCGAGCGAGGCCGGTGCCTTCGCCGGAGGGGGAGAGGTTGATGAAGAACTCGTGCTTGACCGTGTCGTGGAACGAGGTCTCGCGCATCGAGATGAAGTCGAGGTCGGCGAGGTCCTGGAGCAGCAGCCGGAGGTGATGGGGGGTGCAGACCCAGTTGTGGGTGTCGATGTAGCGCTCGCCGCGCCGGGCCTCCTCACCGCTGGCCTTCACCGTCTCCAGGTTGTTGGCGAAGGTGTAGTCGCCCTTGTGGCGCGGGCCCCAGGCGGTGATGCCGCCGTGCTTGGCGGCGTTGAGCCGCTCCTCGATGACGGCGCCCATGGTGTGCACCGACGTCGGGTAGAGCGAGGCGTCGATGACCCGCGACAGCGAGGCGCGCTCACGGAACCGGTCGAAGCAGTAGCGGTGGTCGGGGATGACCAGGGCGAGCACGCCGTCGGGGTTGAGCAGCTTCTCGCACTCGTTGATGAAGTCGATCATCGAGGTGGTGTGCTCGATGACGTGGGAGGCGACGACGAGGTCGAAGCGCTCGGGAATCACCTCTGACCAGGGAGTTCCCGGCCGGAAGACGTAGTCGACCTCCTCGATGTCATCGGGGTTGTACTGCGAGAAACCCGAATATCGCTGGACCAGTCCCTCACGGTCGAGATAGTCGACGATGCGTACGTCGTAGCCGTCCCGCTTCGGCAGGATCGCGTTGTGCGCGGGGCCGATCTCCAGGATCAGGGCGTCGGGCTTGACCCCGGCCAGCACCTGCTCACGCCGCAGCTCCAGCCGGTCCAGGCCGGGGATGGCCGGCACCGCGGTGGTGCGGTTGCGGTCGCCCTGCAACCCCTCCACCTTCGTACGCAGCCTCTGGTTGCGCTGCTTGAGCTCGTCGATCCGGTCGTGCAGGCGCGCGGCCTCGGCATCGGCGGCACGGACGGTCTGCAGACCCGCGGCGGCGAGGCCGCGACGTACGGCGCCCCTGAAGGTGGGCAAGACAGGTCCTCCTGGAGAGAGATGTTCAGTGTTTGCGGGGTGGGATGTAGGGCTCGGCGGCCAGCGCCGCCCGGCCGCGCTCGGCACCGAGCGCGTGCTCGTCGTCGGGGACCGCCTTGTCGTTCTCTGGGTCGAGCACGTCGCGGAGCAGGTCGGGGGCGAGCGCGCGGCTCTGCACGATCCGGAGGTGGTGGGTGAGCCAGTCGTCGAACGAGTAGTCGCCCGAGAAGGCCCCGGCGGCGAGCTCGGCGCGGGTGGGAGTGCGGGCGAGGTAGGCGTCCTGCAGCGTCCCGGCGAGATAGCGCTGGTAGTCGCGCATCCCGTGATGGCGCGGGCTGGGCTTCAGCTCGGGGTTGGCCTGGTAGCCCTTGCCGGCGTTGATCACCTTGCGCTCCAGCTGGGACCAGGAGCGCCAGGGGAGGTGGAGCACCTCCATCGCGACCTCGTCGGCCGGCTGGCCGTTGCTCTTCAGCGACACGAAGTGGTTGCCCTGGACGACCTTGATGTCGGACTCGCCGCGGTGGATCGCGTTGGGTGTCGGGTGGGCGTGCAGCCCGACCGCCTCGAGCCGCTCGTCGGAGCGGCGGTCGCGCCACTGCAGCCGGTTGATGCCGCCGCCCGTCCAGGCGGGCGGGCCGACGAGGTTCTCCACCTCGACGGTGAACGCGTTCAGCGACAGGGGAGTGGCCTCGAGCGCCTGGCGTACGGTCAGGCCCTTGTCCTTCGGCACCAGGAACTCGTCGGCGTCGAGGTTGAGGACCCAGTCGGCCCGGAAGTGGGTGCGCGCACGCCGGGCCATCGCGGTGACGACCTTGCCCTGCTGCTTCTCGTGGACAGGGTCGTGGTGGAGCTCGACCCGTCCCGTCGCGGCGTAGCGCTCGAGTACCTCGGTGGTGCCGTCGACCGACGCGTTGTCCGTGACGATCAACGTGTCGACACCCTGGTCCAGGTGGTGCTCGATCATCGCGGCGACGATGTCGACCTCGTCCCGGACCATCATTGTCCCGATGATCCTCATGCCGTGAAACACTACCGGCACGGTGGACGTTGTCGAGATCCCGCGCCGTACGCCGGGACGCCCCCGCGGCGCCGTCGCGCGTGGCGTTGTGGGCTCCGGGCGCCGGTTGTGCAAGGGTGGACGCCGTCCGTGCGCAATTCAGAAGGGGGCTGGCCGAGCCAGTGTTGACCATCCTTGTCATCTTCGTGGCGATGCTGCTCATCGTCGCGCTGGCCGGACTCGTGATCGTCTACACGGTCTTTCCCCACCGCGGACAGAAGATGCCGTACGCCACCAAGCTCGGTGAGGCGATGGAACGGGCCGTCGACACGGCCCCCACGCTCGGCCCGGCCACGCGCCTGCAGACCCGCCGTGAGGATCATCTCGCCGAGCTGTTCGGTGAGCGCAAGCCAGGAACTACGGAAAATCAGGGCTAGTTTGATTGGATGAGGCCCATGGAAATGGTCACCCTCATCGTCATCATCGCGGTCGCCGCTGTCGCGATCATCGGCGGCGGCATCGTCGGACTGGTCACCAGCACCCGGCGCCGCAAGGACCGTTCGCTGTCGCCCGAGGCGGGGACCGACGTCATCACCCGTCCGACCGAGCCCACGGTCGAGGGGCCGGTGGCGGGGGAGGCCGAGCCCGAGGCCGTGCCGGCGGAGCCCGCCGCGCCGGTCATCGAGAAGCCGGAGAGCACCGCGTCCCGCCTGGTGCGGCTGCGCCAGCGTCTGGCCGGATCCAACGCGCTGGGCCGCGGCCTGCTCAACCTGCTCTCGACCGACCAGCTCGACGAGGACACCTGGGAGTCCATCGAGGACCTGCTGCTCACCGCCGACATCGGCGTCGCGCCGACCCAGGAGCTGGTCGAGGGCCTGCGCACCCGGCTGCGGGTCGAGGGCGGCAAGGCCGACCCGAAGGCGGCGCTGCGCGACGAGCTGATCAAGCTGGTCGACCCGGGCATGGACCGCCGGCTGCAGGTCAGCGGCGCTGACGGCGCGCCCGGCGTGGTGCTGATGGTCGGGGTCAACGGCACCGGCAAGACCACCACCACCGGCAAGCTCGCCCGCATCCTGGTCTCCGAGGACCGCAAGGTCGTCCTCGGTGCCGCCGACACCTTCCGTGCCGCCGCCGCCGAGCAGCTCACCACGTGGGGCGAGCGCGTCGGTGTCGAGGTCGTACGCGGCCCGGAGGGCACCGACCCGGCCAGCGTCGCCTTCGACTCGGTCAAGGAGGGGCTCGACACCGGCGTCGACACGGTGATCGTCGACACCGCCGGCCGGCTGCAGAACAAGGCCGGCCTGATGGACGAGCTCGGCAAGGTCAAGCGCGTCATCGAGAAGCAGACCCCGGTCACCGAGGTCCTGCTCGTCCTCGACGCCACCACCGGCCAGAACGGCCTCATCCAGGCCCGCGTCTTCAGCGAGGCGGTCGCCGTCACCGGCATCGTGCTGACCAAGCTCGACGGCTCCGCCAAGGGCGGGATCGTCGTCGCCGTCCAGCGCGAGCTCGGCGTTCCTGTCAAGCTCGTCGGCCTCGGCGAGGGTCCCGACGACCTGGCGCCGTTCACCCCTGAGGCCTTCGTCGACGCGCTTCTGGGCTGAGACCGCGTCCGACATGGCAGGATCGCCGGTATGCGTCATTCACTCGCCGGCAGGGCCGAGACCTCCATGCAGGCCCGGCTGCTCGCCCAGCTCCGTGACGAGGGCCCACTGTCGCGAGTGCAGCTCGCCGACCGGCTGAACGTCTCCCGCACCACGATCGCGGCCGAGGTGGGCCGGCTCACCGAGCTGGGCATGGCCCACGAGGTGGGACCGGCCGCCTCTCGCGGTGGTCGCCGCTCGACACTGGTCGACCTTGCGCCGGACATCCGGTTCGTCGGCATCTCCATCGGTGCCACGAGCATGTCGGTCGGTCTCACCGACGGACGGCTCTCGGTGATCGGCACCCGCACCCGGGCGTGCGACATCCGCAGCGGCCCGGAGAAGGTGCTCGCCACCGCGCTCGACGAGGTGCGCTCGCTCCTGGACGAGCACGGGGTCAGCGACCCGATGGGCGCGGGGGTCGGCGTACCCGGGCCCGTGGACTTCCATCGGGGAGTGTCGGTGTCGCCGCCGATCATGCCGGGTTGGGACGGCTACCCGGTGCGCGACGCGGTCGCCCGGGAGCTCGGCTGCCCGGTCGTGCTCGACAACGACGTGAACGTGCTGGCAGCGGGGGAGCAGCACGCCGGTGTCGCCCGGACCGCCCGTGACTTCCTCTACGTCAAAATCGGCACCGGCATCGGGTGCGGTATCGTCGTCGACGGCGAGCTCTATCGTGGCGTCGACGGCTGTGCCGGCGACATCGGCCACATCCGGGTCGAGGACTTCGGCCCCACCTGTGCCTGCGGCAACACCGGCTGCCTCGAGGCCTTCTCCGGCGGAGCGGCTCTCGCCCGTGAGGCGCTCGCCGCGGCCCGGTCCGGGCGCTCTCCGGTGCTCGCCGAGCTGCTCGCGGAGAAGGGTGACCTCAGCGCCGAGGACATCGCCATCGCGGTGGCTCGCGGAGACGCCCAAGCGGTCCAGCTCATCCGGGAGAGCGGCCACCGCATCGGCCAGGTGTTGGCCAGCCTGGTCTCGTTCTTCAACCCCGGACTCATCGTCATCGGCGGTCGGGTCAGCAAGCTCGGCCACGGGCTGCTCGCCGAGATCCGCAGCGTGACCTACCGCCGTTCGCTGCCGTTGGCCACCGGCAACCTCCCGATCGTGCTCAGCGAGCTGGGTGACGAGGGCGGCGTCATCGGTGCTGCCCACCTGATCAGCGCCTCGGTGTACGCGCCCAGCAGCGGAGAGGTATAAACCCGACGCCCGACCGCTCCAAATGCTCTTCATCGTCCCATCTTTCGAAATCTTCCTGCGAAAGAACGCAAGTCACTTGACGTGACTGGCGTCACATCGCTACGTTCGCGGACGATCTCGCTCCCCTCCATGACAGCGAGAGAAGGAGATGGACCGTGCGCAGATTCACCCTCTGGAGCGTCGCCACGACCGTGGTCTCAGGGCTCCTGGTTCTCCCACTCACGACGTCCGCGGACGCGGCCCCCACGGCCGCCCCACCGCCGGACACCGACTTCGAGAAGGTGACCCTCAACGACCGTCCCGGTGAGCCGATGGACCTCGCCGTGCTGCCGAACGGGGACGTCCTCCACACCACCCGGGCCGGGAAGGTGTGGCTCAACGACGCCGACACCGGCGTCAACAGCGTCGCCGCCGAGTTCGACGTCTACCAGCACGACGAGGAGGGTCTGCAGAGCATCGCTCTGGACCCCGGATACAACGGCCGCACCAACAAGTGGGTCTACGTCTACTACTCGCCCCCGATGAACACCCCTGTCGACGACCCGGCCACGCCGGACGTCAACGAGGGTGACGCCCCGGAGTTCGGCACGCCTGCCGACTTCGAGCCGTTCAAGGGCGCGATCCGTCTCTCCCGCTACCAGTACGCGGGCGGGAAGATCGACCTGTCCACCGAGCAGCAGATCATCGACGTACCCGTGGACCGCGGCCGCTGCTGCCATGTCGGCGGCGACATCGTCTTCGACTCCGCGGGCAACCTGATCCTCGCCACCGGCGATGACACCGACCCGTTCCAGTCCGACGGCTACGCCCCGCTCGACGACCGGGAGAACCGCAGTCCCGCCTTCGACGCGCGGCGTACGTCGGCCAACACCGACGACCTGCGCGGTAAGCTCCTGCGGATCAAGCCGAAGGCCGGCGGCGGCTACACCATCCCTGCCGGGAACCTGTTCGCGCCGGGCACCGACAAGACCCGCCCGGAGATCTACGCGATGGGTCTGCGCAACCCGTTCCGGATCGAGATCGACCCGCAGACCGACCGGATCTACGTGGCCGACTACTCGCCCGACGCCTCGGCGGCGAACCCGGAGCGTGGCCCGTCCGGCCAGGGCAAGTGGACGGTCGTCACCAAGCCGGCCAACTACGGCTGGCCGCTGTGTGCGACCGCTGAGCTGCCCTACCGCGACTACGACTTCGGGACCGGAGTCTCGGGTCCGGTGTTCGACTGCGAGGCGCCCGTCAACGACTCGCGGCACAACACCGGCCTGACCCAGCTCCCGCCGGTGACGCAGCCGACGGTCTGGTACACCTACGGCCAGTCCGCGCAGTTCCCCGAGCTCGGCACCGGCGGCATCGCCCCGATGGCCGGCCCGGCGTACGACTTCCAGAAGTCCGCGACGAAGGACCCGCTCTCCGGTGCCTGGCCGGAGTACTACGACGGCGTCCCGCTGTTCGCGGAATGGGGTCGGGACTACATCAAGGGCATGCGTCTCGATGCCGAGGGCGAGCTCACCGGGATCGAGTCGGTGCTCTCCAGCTTCGCCACGGACAACGTGATGGACCTGGAGTTCGGCAAGGACGGCTCGCTCTACATGCTCGAGTACGGCGACGGGTTCTTCAGTGAGAACGAGGAGGCCCAGGTCTCCCGGATCGACTACATCGCCCGCACCGGCAACCACTCCCCGAAGCCGGTGATCAGCGCCGACAAGACCGCCGGCCAGCCGCCGCTGACCGTCGCCTTCGACAGTGCCGGGACGACCGACCCTGACGGCGACAAGCTCGTCTACCAGTGGGACTTCGACGGTGACGGCACCTTCGACGCCACCGGGAAGACCGCCACCCACACCTACGCCGAGCCGGGGGCCTACCGCGCGACCCTGACGGTCACCGACAAGGGCAAGGCGGGCCGCGGCAAGCACGCCTCGGCCGACGTCGACGTGATCGTCGGCAACGACGTGCCCGTGGTGACCCTGACGACCAGCCCGGCACCGGGTGAGGCGTTCCACTTCGGCGACACCGTTCAGTTCCAGGTCGAGGTGACCGACGACCAGCCGGTCGACTGCGACCGGGTCTCGGTGACGTACGTCCTGGGCCACGACGAGCACGGCCACCCGCAGACCACCGCCAACGGCTGCAGCGGCTCGATCGTGACGACCGTCCCCGGCGGTCATGACCCTGGTCAGGATGATCTCAACGCCGTCTTCGTGGCGGAGTACACCGACCCGGGCGAGGGCGAGATCCCGGCGCTCACCGGCACCGACGAGGTGGTGATCGCACCCAGCGAGTGACGCTTCGCGCTCGACCTGAAGGGGCGCCCGGCCAACTGTGGCCGGGTGCCCTTTTGGTTCACTTTGTCCAATTACTTTTCAAAGTCCGACAGAAACTTTTCAGAAACCGTCGAGAAAGGGTTGTACAACGTGAGCCGGGTCACTAGTTTGTCTCTCGGCCACCGAATTCTGTGACTGCCATCACAGGCTGCGGTCAGCGACCCCACCCCCCACGACGATCGGACAGGAGGCGACCATGCGCGACGCAGACATCACCGTGCGGGTCTCCGCCGCCGCCGACCCGGCCGCGGTGCGGTCCGCTCGTCTGGGCCTGCTGCTCCGGTCGCTCCGCGACCGTGGGCCGCGATCGCGGGGTCGCCTGGCCGAGGAGACCGGCCTGACCCGCACGGTCGCGACCGGGCTGGTCGACGAGCTCGTCGAGCTCGGGCTGGTCTCGTGTGAGGATGCCGACCGCCGAGGCGCCGGGCGCCCCGGTGTCCAGGTCCGCCTCGTCGGCGGTGCCGTGTGCGGGGTGGGCGCCGAGGTCAACGTCGACCACCTCGCCGTCGTCGCCGTCGACCTGGCCGGGTCCGTGATCGCCGAGGCCCGCCGCGGCATCGACGGCCGCAACCTCCCGGCGGAGGAGGTGCTTGCCGAGCTCGCCGACCTGATCAGCGACGCCCTCGCCGAGGCGCGGACGGCCGGCACCACCGTCGCCGCCATCACCGTGGGCGTCGCCGGCCTCGTCGACACCGTCACCCAGCGGGTGACGCTCGCCCCCAACCTCGGCTGGCGCGACATCGACGTCGCCGAGGACGTACGCCGCCGGCTGGCCGCCACCGCTGGGCTGGTGGGCCCGGTGCCGCCCGTGCAGGTGGCCAACGAGGCCACGGTCGCGGCCACCGCGGAGCTCGATGCCGCCGACGCCGACCGCGCCGACATGGTGGTGCTCTACGGCGAGGTCGGCCTGGGCGGCGCGATCGTCAGCGGTGGCCGGGTGGCCATGGGCCGGCACGGCTGGGCCGGCGAGATCGGCCACCTCTCGGTCGACCCGCGGGGCCGCCTCTGCGGCTGCGGCCGGACCGGCTGCTGGGAGACCGTGGTGGGCCTGCGGGCGCTGCTCGAGTCGGCCACCGACCCCGACGACCCGATCCGTGACCCCGCTCTGACCCTGGAGGAGCGGCTCGCCACCCTGGTCGAGCGCGCCCGGCTCGCCGACGGCCGCACCCTGGCCGCGCTGGACGAGGTCGGGACGTGGCTCGGCACCGGCGCCGCGATCCTGGTCAACACGCTCAACCCCGGCACCGTCGTGCTCAGCGGCTACTACGCCGTCCTCGGCGAGTGGCTGCGCCCGGCGGTGGAGGCCCGGCTCGCCGCCGACGTCCTCGCGCCGCGCGCCGGCGGCACCCGGGTCTCGATCTCGGCCTACGGCCCGACCGCCGCGGTCCGCGGCGGTGCACTGGTCTCCCTCGAGACCGTGCTCTCCGACCCCACCGTCCTCGCCGACCTGCCCGAACTGCACGGAGGAACTCGATGACCCAGACCCCGACGCCGTCGCCTGACGGCCCCACCGCCGGCACGGAAGGGGGTGGCGTACTGCTGGAGATGACCGGGATCGTGAAGCGGTTCCCCGGCGTGCTCGCCCTCGGCGGTGTCGACCTCGACGTCCGCGCGGGCGAGGTGCACTGCCTGCTCGGGCAGAACGGCGCCGGCAAGTCGACCCTGATCAAGGTGCTCTCGGCGGCGTACCAGCCCGACGAGGGGGAGATCCTCTGGGAAGGTGAGCCGGTCCGGCTGGCCACCCCGGTCGCCGCCATGAATCTGGGCATCTCGACGATCTACCAGGAGCTCGACCTGGTGCCCGGGCTCACCGTGACCGAGAACATCTTCCTCGGCCACGAGCTCGCCACGGCCGGGTTCAGCCGCCGTGCCGAGGCGACCCAGCGGGTGCGTACGCTCCTGGCACGGCTCGGCCACAGCGAGGTCGACCCGAACCGGCTGGTCGGCGACCTCTCGCCGGCCGGACAGCAGATCGTCTCCATGGCACGGGCGCTGTCCCACGACACCCGCCTGCTCATCCTCGACGAGCCGTCGGCGGTCCTCGACCAGGAGGAGGTCGACAACCTCTTCCGGGTGGTCCGTGGCCTCACCGCGGAGGGCGTCGCGATCATCTACATCTCCCACCGCCTCGAGGAGATCCGCCAGATCGGCGACCGGATCACGGTCCTCAAGGACGGCCGCACCGTGGCCACCGGCCTCTCCGTCGCGGAGACCCCGACGAGAGAGCTGATCACGCTCATGACCGGCCGGGAGATCGAGTACGTCTTCCCCGACCGCCCCACGGCGCGACCCGGGCACGACGCCACGCCGGTGCTCGAGGCCAGCGGCCTGTCCGGCGACCGCTTCCACGACGTCGACCTGCGCGTCCACGCCGGCGAGATCGTCGGCCTGGCGGGCCTGGTCGGTTCCGGCCGCTCGGAGATCCTGGAGACCATCTACGGCGCCCGCCGCTCCAGCGCGGGCACGGTCACCGTCAACGGCCGCCGGCTGCGCCGCGGCTCGGTCCGAGCCGCGGTGGCCGCCGGGATCGGCCTGGCTCCCGAGGAGCGCAAGAGCCAGGGGCTGCTGCTCGACCAGGCCGTCTACCGCAACGTGACGGTCTCGTCCCTCAACCGCTTCTCCAAGGGCAGCTTCCTCGACAGCGGCGCCGAGCGCCGTGCCGCCCAGGAGCTCAGCCGCTCGCTCGACGTACGTCCTGCCGGGGTGGACCGGCCGGTCCGCAACCTGTCGGGCGGCAACCAGCAGAAGGTCGTGCTCGCCCGGTGGCTGCTGCGCGACTGCAAGGTGCTGCTCCTCGACGAGCCCACCCGGGGCGTCGACGTCGGGGCACGCACCGAGATCTACAACCTCGTCCGCCGCCTGGCCGACGAAGGCGTCGCCGTGGTCGTGGTGTCCAGCGAGGTGGAGGAGGTGCTCGGTCTCGCCGACCGGGTCCTCGTCATCAGCGAGGGCTCCGTCGTCCATGAGGGACCCGCCACCGAGATCGACGAGTCGAAGGTCCTGGACCTCGTGATGGAAGGAGAGGTCGCATGAGCGACACGCCCACAGACGCTGCTGTGACCCCGGCGGACACGGCCCGGGTCGAGAAGGAGGCGGCCAACGGTCGCCGGGCCGAACCCGGTGGCCTCGGCCAGCTGCTGCGAGGTGGAGCGGGCCACAACCTCGGCCTGGTCCTGGCGCTGGCGCTGCTGGCCCTGGTCGGCGTCGTCTCCGGTGGCGAGCGGTTCGCCTCGGTCGACAACGTGATGACGATCCTGCGGCTCGCCGCGGTGATCGGCGTGGTCAGCATCGGGATGACGTTCGTCATCACCGGTGGCGGCATCGACCTCTCGGTGGGCGCATTGGTCGCGCTCTCCTCGATCTGGTGCACGACCCTGGCCAACCAGGCGCTGGCCAACGACGTCCACTGGATCATCATCGTCACCACCGCTCTCCTGGTCGGCGCGGGAGCAGGCCTGATCAACGGGCTGCTGATCGCGTACGGCGGGGTGGTGCCGTTCATCGCGACCCTGGCGATGATGGCCAGCGCCCGCGGTCTGGCCGAGATCATCTCCGCCCGGAAGACCCAGATCGTCAGCGTCCCGGGCTTCACCGACGCGTTCTCCCGAGACATCCTGGGCATCTCGGTGCTGATCTGGATCTTCGTGATCGTCGCCGTGGTCGGCTGGGTCGTGCTCAACCGCACCACCTTCGGTCGCCGCACGCTGGCCATCGGCGGCAACCCGGAGGCCTCGCGGTTGGCCGGCATCAACGTACGCCGCCACACGGTGCTCCTCTACGTGCTCGTCGGGGTCTGCTGCGGGATCGCGGCGGTCATGTTGATCGCCCGAACCACCACCGGCAGCGCCACCCACGGTCAGCTCTACGAGCTGGAGGCGATCGCCGCGGTCGTCATCGGCGGCACCCTGCTCTCCGGCGGCAGGGGCACGATCGTCGGCACCGTCTTCGGCGTGCTGATCTTCGCGACCCTCACCAACGTGTTCGTGATCAACAACCTCTCGATCTCCGCCCAGGCCTTCACCAAGGGCCTGATCATCGTCGCCGCCGTGCTGCTGCAGCAGCGGTTCGCGCGACGGCCAGGGTCATGACAGGCGTACGTCCTCGACCCTCTCGGACTCGTCCCTCCTCCACCCTCGCACGATCTAGGAGCACCACCACCATGAAACTGAAGTCCACAGCAAGAATCCTCGTCGCCGGGCTCTCGGTGCTGGCCCTCTCGGCCTGCATCAGCAACACCCCGGAGAAGTCCGAGAACGTCGGCGGCACGTCCAACGCCGAGGCCGGCTCCAACGACGAGAAGGGCGACACGGTAGTCATCGGCTTCTCGGCCCCCGCCGCCGACCACGGCTGGATGGGCGCGATCAGCGAGCAGGCCAAGACCGCTGCCGAGGCCTACGAGGACGTCGACCTGCGCCTGGCGGAGGGCACCAACGACGTCAGCCTGCAGATCAGCCAGGTCGAGACCTTCATCAACGACAAGGTCGACGCCATCGTGCTGCTGCCCTTCGACGGTGCGGCGATGACGCCGGTCGCGCTCAAGGCGATGGAGGCCGGCATCCCGGTCATCAACGTCGACCGCGAGTTCAACGACCCCAACGCCGCCCGCGTCACTGTGCTCGGCGACAACTACGGCATGGGCGTCTCGGCCGGCGAGTACGTCTGCGAGCAGGCCGACGGCAAGACGGACGCCGTCGTCGCCGAGATCGCCGGCATCGACTCCTTGCCGCTGACCCAGGACCGCAGCCAGGGCTTCAAGGACGCGCTGGCGAAGTGCGACCTCGACGTCGACAACCGGGTAGCCGCCGACTTCACCGTCGAGGGCGGCGAGAAGGCGGCCTCCAACCTGCTCCAGGCCGCGCCGAAGATCGACTTCCTGTGGAACCACGACGACGACCAGGGCGTCGGTGTCCTCGCCGCGATCAACAACGCCGGCCGCGACGAGTTCACGATGATCGGCGGCGCCGGTTCGGCGAACGCGATGCGCGAGATCCAGTCGGACAAGGGCGTCCTCAAGGCGACGGTCATCTACCCCTCCACCCAGGCCGCCGACGGGATCAAGCTCGCCCGGCTGCTGGCGCAGGACAAGGCGATGTCCGACCTGGTCGAGGTGACCGTGCCGCGCACGATCCAGCTGGACGCGCCGGTCGTCACCAAGGAGAACGTGGAGGAGTTCCTCCCCACCGCCTTCGAGTCCTGACCGCCTGACCCAGCCAACCCGCAAGGTCGCTCCGCGCTCGGGCGCGGAGCGTGTCCCGTTCGTGCTCGCCCCGGCTGGTCCTCGATCTCTGACGAGCAGGAGAC
>NZ_JBHVKN010000149.1:0-12584 GCF_042798075.1 Nocardioides sp. NPDC057772 | reverse complement strand
GTCGACGACCTCGGCATACGTCCAGGTCTCCTCGCCGCAGACGAGACAGGGCGTGTCGCCTCCGAGCGAGGCACCCTTGTCGAGGTAGTCGACGAGCCGCATCGGCGCCCCTCAGCCGCGCTGCCGGGTCACGACCGGCTCCGCGACCAGCCCGAAGGCCTGCAGCTGGCCGAGCAGCTCGCGGTGGCCGAACGCCTGGCAGCCTGACCGATGACGACGCGGCGGTTGCTGCAGCAGCGAGTAGGCGACGTAGGCCTGCAGCAGCCCGGTCTGCTTGTAGTTCTGGTTGCCGTGGATGACGCAGTGCGCGCGCCCCAGCGGACCGGAGGCGTGCACCGAGTCGAGCGACTTGTTGAGCCGCGGGTTCTCGCGCGGCGGCATCTGGTTCATCACCTGGGCCGCGGTGGCGGTCAGCGCCTCGTCGCGCTGCTCGGGGTCCATGTCCTTGGTCGCCTCCAGCGCACCCGCGACGATCTGCGGCACGCCGTTCATCAGGGCGGCGTTGAAGACGCCACCCTGGGCCTTGCAGGTGGCCACCTTCGGGTCGCGGCGGTACCAGACCGGGTGCGACGTGCCGCCCCACGGCAGCGAGAGCGCGAGCTCGTGCTGGCCGGGGACCACGAGCGGGACCAGCCCCGCGTTCGGGTCGAACTCGACGTACGCGTTCTGCTCCAAGTAGTGCGCCTTGGAGGTGGCGGCGTTGACCAGGATCGTGCGGGTCGAGGCGATCGTGGGAGAGCCACCCCAGAAGACGGCGATGTCAAGGGTGTCGAGGCCGGGCTGCTCGAGGCAGATCTCGGCGGCGATCTCGCCGGTGGTGTACATCTGCGCGATGCCAGGCGCGAGCAGCAGCCCCTTCTCCGCGTAGTCGGGGCCGTACGTCTCGTCGCAGGTGATCAGCCAGTCCTGCTCACCGGTGGTGTCGGTGTAGTGGACACCGGCGGCCAGCGCCGCCTCGACGACCTCGGGACCGTACTTCGAGAACGGGCCGACGGTGTTGAGCACGACGCGCGCCCCGGTGAGCAGCTCGGTGAGCGCCTCGACGGAGTGCTCGACCTCGGCGATCTCGTAGTCGGCGGTCTCGATGCCCGGGACGTTGGCGGCCATCGAGGCGACCAGCTTGTCCTTGGAGCGGCCGGCGGCCACGAACGGCACCCCGAGCTCGCGCAGGTATTCACAGACCAGCCGGCCGGTGTAGCCGGAGGCGCCGTAGACGACGACGGGCTTGTTGTCACTCATGGTCACATCCCCATTCCACCGTCGACCGGGAGGCCGACTCCGTTGATGAACCTCGCCTGGTCGGAGGCGAGGAAGACGACCGCGTCGGCCATGTCCTCGACCGTGCCGAGCCGTCCCGACGGGGTGAGCTCGACGACGCCGGCGACGGCCGCGTCGGGCGACTCGAAGAGGCCGAGCTGGGCGACGTCGTTGGCCAGCCCGGCGCCCATCTCGGTGGGCACGAGCCCGGGATAGATGCAGTTGACGCGTACGCCGTAGCCGAGCTTGCCGCTCTCCATGGCCGCCACCCGGGTCAGCCGGTCGACGGCGCTCTTGGTGGCCGAGTAGACCGAGATGCCGGGGAACGCGATCGTCGCGGCGACCGAGGCGACGTTCACGATCACGCCCCCGTTGCCGGCCGCGCCGTCGGGCCGCATCGTCCGCAGCCCGTGCTTGAGGCCGAGCGCGGTGCCGAGCACGTTGACCTCGAGCATCTTCTTGATGTCGGCGGGGTCGAGCTCGGTGACGAGGCTGGTGATCTCCACGCCGGCGTTGCTGACCAGGATGTCGAGTCCGCCGAGGCCGTCGACGGCTGCGGCGACGCCCGCCTCCCAGGAGGCGTCGTCGGTGACGTCGAGGCGCACGAAGGCGCCGCCGATGGACTCGGCCACCTTCGCGCCCTGGTCGTCCTTGACGTCTGCGACGGCGACCTTGGCGCCGGCGGCGGCCAGCGCCCGGGCCATCCCCTCGCCCAGACCTTGGGCTCCGCCGGTGACGAGCGCTGTGCGTCCGCTCAGATCGGTCATCTATGACTCCTTCGTCGCTGTGATGTCGCTGTGATCGGGATCACAGGCAATCGCGAATCTTGACGACTGTCAAGAGTTTTCTTGACGATTGACCAAAGAATGGTTCGGATGGCTCCGGGAGGGGTGCAAGAGGGGGTATCGTTGCGGCTCATGACCCAGGTCGCCGCTCCGAAGGCGTCTCGCCGCACGCCCGCCGACAAGCACGACGAACGCCGCAAGGCGCTCGCCGAGTCCGCGCTGAGGACCTTGGGGGAGCTGGGCTACGCGCGTTCCAGCCTGCGCGAGATCGCCAACAACTCCGAGTTCAGCCACGGCGTCGTGCACTACTACTTCAGCGACAAGCTCGAGCTGATCGTCTACTGCGTGCGCTACTACAAGGAGACCTGCGTCCACCGCTACGACGGCGTGGTGGCCGAGGCGACCTCGCCCGACGACCTCGCCGAGCGGTTCGGTGACAAGCTGGTGGAGACGATCGTCGAGGAAGCCCCGATGCACCGGCTTTGGTACGACCTGCGCTCGCAGTCGATGTTCGAGGAGAGCCTGCGCGAGGCCGTCACCCAGATCGACCAGAGCCTGGAGGACATGATCGGGCGGATCGTGGACCGCTACGCCACGCTCGCAGGCGCCGAGCCGGCGATCGCCGCTCCGGTGGCGTACGGGATGTTCGACGGCATCTTCCAGCAGGCGCTCCTGGGCCACCTCAACGGTCGCGACGGCGCCTTGGAGGACCTGCGGGCGCAGGTCGTGGGGCTGATGCCGATGCTGCTCGCCCAACCAGGAGCGATGCGATGAGACCGATGATCGGCCTGCCCACCGGGGCCGAATGGGCCTCCCTGATCGGAGGGGCCGCGCTGCTGCTGGTCTGGTTCGCGCTCACCGTGTGGTGGCTGCTGATGCTGATCCAGGCGCTCCGCACACCGGACAGCGTCTGGTCGTCGGCCGGCCAGAGCAAGATCCTCTACGTCCTGCTGATGATCTTCCTGGGCTGGCTGGGTGCGCTCCTCTACGTCTTCATCGCCCGCCCCGCGCTCCGCGCCTGAGCCTCAGACCACATCGCGACCACGGCCGCCGCGGAGCCCAGGGAGAGAGTGCGAGCAGCAGCATTCGGGTAGCCGACGGCGTCGCTGCACGTCTGGTGACCGAACTCCTCCTAGGCTGGGCCAACCCGACTCCACAACACCGAGGACTTCTGTGATGGACCCCGTCGACCTGGCCCTGATGCTGCTCCGTCTCGCAGTGGGCGGCACGATGATCGCCCACGGCGTCAACCACTGGCGCGGAGGCGGCAAGATCGCCGGCACGGCCGGCTGGTTCGAGAGCCTCGGCCTGCGTCACGGCACCCTGCAGGCATGGGCGAGCGTTGTGACCGAGATCGGCGCCGGCGTTCTGCTCATCCTGGGCCTGCTCACCCCGCTCGCCGCGGCCGGCGTGGTCGGGGTCATGCTCGTCGCCGCCCTGCTCGCGCACCGACCCAACGGGTTCTTCGTCTTCAAGGAGGGCTGGGAGTACGTCATGATCCTGGCCGTCGTCGCGGTCGTGCTCGGCGTCACCGGCCCCGGCACGATCTCGCTCGACTCGGCGCTCGGCATCGTCTACGACGGCTGGATCGGCGGCGCGGTCGCCCTCGGCGGCGGCGTGCTCGGCACCGCGCTCCTCCTCGCCGCCTTCTGGCGCCCGCAGCGCCAGGACACCTCGGCCGAGGACGCGTGAACCCTCGCCGGGTCAGCGGCGCGAGCGCATCCCCAGCCGGGCGGTCTCACCGGTCGCGTCGCGCTCGAGCTCGGCGATGAGGGTGCGGGCGTCGTAGCGGCCCTCGTGGCGGTGCGTTCCGACGAAGAACGTCGGGGTGCCGCGGGCGCCGCTGTCGTTGGCCGAGGCCATGTCCTCGCGGACACGCTCGGCCAGCGCTGGGTCCTCCAGGTCGCGCAGGAACTGCTCGACGTCGAGTCCCAGGACACCGGCATAGCCGGCGAGATCCTTGTGCTCGAGCTCGTTCTGGTGCTCGAAGAGATGCTTGTGCATCTCCCAGAAGCGGCCCTGCCGCCCGGCTGCCTCGACGGCCACAGCGGCCAGCTCGGCATGGGGGTGCTGGGGGAGGGGGAGGTGGCGTACGACGTAGCGGATGCGGGAGCCGAAGTATTCGCGGACCTCGTTGGCGGTGCCGGTGGCACGGGCGCAGAAGGGGCACTCGTAGTCGAGGTACTCGACCAGGGTGACCTCGGCGTCGACGTCGCCGTAGATGTGGTCGCGCTCCGGGTCGACCGGGGGCGTGAGGAGCTTCGGCAGCGCTGCGTCGCGCTGGCCGAGGAAGCGCGCGGCGACCTGGAAGATCACCCAGCCGAGCACCGAGGCGAGGACGACGGAGAGCAGTACGCCGACGATCGCGTCGCGCTGCAGCGTCTCGGAGTCGAAGGCGAGGGTGGTGATCAGCAGCGCGACCGTGAAGCCGATACCGGACAGAGCCGCGCCGCCGAGGACGTGGCCGCCGCCGACGCCCTGGGGCAGCCTTCCGAGGCGCAGCCGGGTGGCGGCGTACGCGGCGCCGCCGATGCCGAAGGTCTTGCCCAGGACGAGGCCGGCGATGACACCCCAGGTCACCGGCGAGCGCAGCGCCTCGCCGAGCACCCCGTCGCGCAGGTCGACACCGGCGTTGGCCAGGGCGAAGACCGGCACGATGAGGTAGCTCGTCGGCACGTGCAGCGACTCCTGGAGCCGCTCGTTGACCGAGATCGTGCGGGTCAGCTCGTCACGGGTCTCGCGCTGCAGGGTGGGCAGCGGCGACTGCCGGAACGCCCGGAACCGGGAGGTCGCGACCTCCATCTGCGCCCGGGTCGGTTCCGCGGCCGGCACCAGCAGCCCGGCCAGCATCCCGGCGATCGAGGCATGCAGACCGGCCCCGAGGGTGGCCACCCAGGCGATCAGGACGAGCAGTACGTAGGGCCCTGCTCGCCACACCTCGAGCCGGTCGAGAACGAAGATCCCGACCAAGGCCAGCCCGGCGACGACCAGCGGGCCGACCTCGAGGTGGTCGGTATAGGCCACCCCGATGACACTCACGGCGACGATGTCGTCGATGACGGTCAGGGTGAGCAGGAAGATGCGCAGCTGCGTCGAGACGGCAGGCCCGACCAGCGCGAGCATGCCGAGCAGGAACGCCGTGTCGGTGCCGATCACGATGCCCCACCCGCGGGCCGCCTCGCCCGAGGGGTTGAGCAGCAGGTAGATGAGTGCCGGCAGGGCGAGCCCGCCCGCTCCGGCGATCAGCGGCACCACCATGCGGCGGCGGTCGGTGAGCTCGCCGACGGCGAGCTCGCGGCGTACCTCCAGCCCGACCACGAAGAAGAAGACCACCATCAGGCCGTCGTTGACCCAGTGGTGCAGGTCCATCGAGAGTCCGACGTCGCCGAACCGCACCGACACGACCGTTTCCCACAGGTGCTCGTAGCCGTGGGACCACGGCGAGTTGGCCCAGGCCAGCGCGAGCAGCGACGCGACCACCAGCAGTGCCGCGCTCGTCGACTCCAGATGCATGAAGTGCCGCAGTGTCGTGCCGAGCTGGCCGGTCAGGTCCTCGTCGCGCCGGCACCGTGTCTGCTGTTTCGCCACGGATCAAGCGTAGGCGGGGCGCGGGTCGGCGGGTGGGAGTGCCCACGTGAGAGTCGCCCCAGCGTCGTACGGCGACCAGGCCGGCGAGCGTGCCCTGGAGCAGCGTGCCGTCAGGGAGGATCGTGCCGACCATCTGCAGGGTGTTGGCCAGAGGCCCGAGGCCGAGGAACGTCTCGGAGAGAACCCGGCCGTCGGCCGGGTCGATCCGGGCCAGCCGCCAGGTCAGGCCGCCGCCGCGGCAGGCGACGGTGTAGAGGACGTTCTCCTCGCGGGAGAGCCGCGGGACCGCGGCCGACGGCACCTCGTTGCGCCAGACCGACGCGCAGGTGCCGGACCTCTCGTCCACGTCGATGCGCTCCATGCCAGTCGGAGTTCATGTGGCGGTCGCCACAGGCGTTACACGAATATCCAACAGATGCGTGACCTGTCACCCACATGGTCGTTGGGCACCGTGACGGCAGGTAACAGCCGGACGACAGCGCCAACACATTGGTGCCACCCGGTGTCCAGTCGTTCATGGGGGCTTCCGGTGCATGCGTCCGGGTAGTGATGGACGCAAACTCGCACATCGTGGACATAGCCCAATCGAACTATGTCCTATAGGTCCTATGACTCATTTTTTGTAGAGGATAAAGTCCTTTCAAGTCTTCCTTGAAAGTCCGGAGGGGAGTTAGATGGGCAACATGACAACTAGGCGTTCTCGGCCCGGCCGCCCTAGGCATGTTCCCGATTCAGGTACGACCTCACCGCGCGACCAGATCCTGGATGCCGCCTCGCGGCTGTTCGTCTCCCAGGGTTTCGCGGCGACGTCTACCCGCGAGATCGCCGACATGGTCGGCATCCGCCAGGCATCGCTCTACTACCACTTCGCGGGGAAGGACGAGATCCTCGGAGAGCTTCTCCGCCGGTCGGTCCGCCCGACCACGGACAAGGTGGAGAAGATCCTCAACCGCGTGCCCCCGCTCGACTTCGAGACCGCGCTCTACCTGCTGGTCCTCGTCGACGTACGCACCCTGGCCGACGTGCCGCACAACGTGGGCATGCTCTACCAGCTGCCCGACGTGGCGAAGTGCGAGGTCTACGACGAGTTCCGCAACGAGCACGCCGAGCTGGCCGCCCACTACGCGGACCTGGCCAGCGAGGTGGCCTCGAAGACGGTGCGCGCGACGGTCAGCCGCAAGCAGCTGGGTGACCTGCTCATCCAGCAGGTCGAGGGCGTGATCAACATGCGCACCGAGGACCCGGACCGCAAGATCCCGTGCCGCGAGGCGTGGGCCATCGCCGCGACCTGCCTGCGGATCTGCGACGTGCCGCAGGAGAAGATCGACGCGGCCGCACCGATCGCCATCGACCTTCTCCCGCAGTTCATCGACGAGAAGGTGGCCGAGCCGGTCTGAGGCGTCGAAACCCGGTGGACTCGGGTCCACGCGTAGGTTTCGATGTGGGCATGGCCCTCTTCGTCTCGCACACGACCATCGACTGCCACGACGCGTACACGCTGTCGGAGTGGTGGAAGAACCTGCTCGGCTACGTCGATGTGGAGGGTGACCCGAACCTCCCCGGTCACGAGGAGTGCATGATCCTCGATCCGGAGACCGGCCACCGGCTGCTGTTCATCGAGGTGCCGGACGAGGAGCTGCCCGCCAAGCGGATCCACCTCGACCTGCGCCCGCGCACCGGCACCCGCGACGACGAGGTCGAGCGCGTCCTGGGCCTGGGGGCGACACAGGTCGCCGACCACCGCGGCAAATATGGTCCCGGGACCGGCTGGGTGATCTTCGCCGATCCCGAGGGCAACCAGTTCTGCGTGCTGCGCTCCGAGGCCGAGGTGGCAGCCCAGGAGGCTTAGGCCTCAGGCTCGTAGCCGGAGCAGCTCGAACAGGCTGGAGAACCCCTGATCGCCGTGGCCCTGGGCGATCCGGCGGTCCATCAGCGACTTCACCTCCCGCATCCGGACGGCCTCCACGCCGGTCGACTCGCGGTGCCCGATCAGGTCGTCCATCAGCGCGGCCTGCACGTCGAGGGAACCGAGGTCCGGGCCGTACGAACCGCTCTTGATCGCGCCCGCCATCATCCTGAGCAGGCCGGCGTAGCCGTTCAGAGACGCGGCGACCCGTTCGGTGAACGCCTCCAGATCCATCCTCTCGGCCTCGACCAAGCTGAGGGTGTGCAGGAAGCCGATCAGGAACTCGTAGCCCATCGCGACCTGAGCGTTGAACTCGACGGCCGCGAACCCGGCGTCGGACCCGTGATAGGTGAGCGACCCCAGCTCCTGGAGCAACGGCTCGACGGCCTCGAAGGTGGCGCGGTCACCGCTGAACGCCAGCGAGATCCTGGACGTGCCCACGTCGGGCGGGTCTCCCATGACCTTCCCGTCGACGTACGCGGCCCCGTGCTCGATTGCCCACGCCTCGTTCGCCCGCGCCTGTGCCGGCGAGCCGCTGGTGAGACTGACCAGGGTGCGGCCCGCCGCGGCGGCGCCGACGGAGTGCAGGACGTCCTCGACCGCGGTGTTGTCCAGCAGGCTGAGCACCGTCACCGGGCTGGCCGCCACCGCCTTCGCTGCGGTGGACGCGACGGCTGCGCCTGCGTCGGCGAGCGCCTCGGCCTTGTCGGCCGTCCGGTTCCAGACCGTGGTTCGGTAGCCGCGCTCGAGATACGCCCGCGCGACCGCCGATCCCATGCTGCCCATCCCGATCACGGTGACGGCGGGGCGGTCGTTGGTGTCCGTCATGGTCTCAACTCCCTCAATGGTGGTGTGCTGCCATCCTGAAAGATGAAGTTGACTTGAGGTCAAGGGAGTTCGGCGGTCGCCGGTCAGCCGGTCGCGACCGGAAGGTCGTGGTTGCTCCACTGGCTCCATGAGCCCGGAAACAGCGCAGCGTCGTAGCCGGCGATCGTCAGCGCGGCGATCTCGTGGGCGGCGGTGACGCCGGAGCCGCAGTAGGCGGCCACGGGGGAGCCGGGCCTGACCCCGAGCGCGTCGAAGCGGGCGCGAAGCTCCTTCACCGGCAGGAAGCGACCGTCGGCGGCGAGGTTGTCGGTGGTGGGCGCTGAGACCGCGCCGGGAATGTGCCCGGCCTTCGGGTCGACTGGCTCGACCTCGCCGCGGTAGCGCTCCGCGGCGCGGGCGTCGAGCAGCAGACCTTCGTACGCCTCGACGTGCTCGAACGGCAGCACGGGCAGGTGGCCGGGGGTCAGTGTGATCGTGCCGGGATCGGGCACGACGTCGGTGGTGGTCAGCGGATGGCCCGCGGAGGTCCACGCGTCGAGGGCGCCGTCGAGGAGGCGTACGTCGGCGACGCCTGCCCAGCGCAGCAGCCACCAGGCGCGGGCGGCGGAGGTGTTGCCGACGGCGTCGTAGACGACGACGCTGTCGCCCTCGGAGATGCCCCAGCGGCGAGCAGCCGCCTGCAGGTCGGCGAGGTCCGGCAGCGGGTGGCGTCCGTCGGTCGGCTCGCCGTGGCGGGCCAGCTCGGTGTCGAGGTCGACGTAGACGGCGCCGGGGATGTGGCCCTCGAGGTAGGACTCGTGTCCGGGCGGGCCGCCGAGCTGCCAGCGTACGTCGAGGAGGACCGGGGGCTCGCCGGAGGCGAGTGCGGTCGCGAGGTCGTCGGCGCTGATGAGTACGTTCACAGGTTGGATTCTTCCAGGAACGAGGTCACGTGCTGGCCCATCCGGCGGCCTCGGCCCTCAGGTGTCGGCAGACCTGCGCGACGGTCGGTGGCGGGCTGTGCCCGGTGACCAGCCAGAGCGTGTTCAGCGGACCCAGCCGGGGCTCGTGGAGGCGTACGACGGTGCCGTCGGCGAGGGCGCCGTCGACCAGGTAGCGGGGCAGGACCGAGGCGCCGATGCCGGCGACGACGGCGCGGAGGATGCCGCGCAGGTCGGGGAGGACGAGCGCGGTGCGGTTGGTGGGGCGCTCGTCGAACTCGGTCAGCCAGTATCGCCTGATGATCGGGAGGTCGGGGGAGTAGGCGGCCAGCGGCACGCCCGCGAGTGCCCGCACGGGATCTTGTGCGAGCTCGGCGGGATCGACCTGCGCCGCGAGCGCAGGCGCCGCGACGAGGAGGAACTCTTCGTCGACCAGCGCTGTCGACCGCAGTCGATCGTGGTCGGCACGTACGGAGGAGACGACCATGTCGAGCCGCTCCCCGGCGAGGTCGTCGAGGAGATCCTGGGCCAGGCCGGTGGTCACTGACAGGTCGAGCCCGTCGCGCACCAGCGGCGCCAGGGCGGGCACGATCCGGGCGGCCATCACGTCGGCGGCGCCGCCGATCCGGATGCTCGCGGGGCCGATCGGGGGCTCGGTGCCGACGGCGCCGCGGAGCTGGTCGACCAACGGGGTGATCCGGGCGGCGAGGGCATCGGCGCGGCCGGTCGGCACCAGCCCGGTGCGGGACCGCTCGAACAGGGTGGCGCCGATCTCGTGCTCGAGCTTGCGGATCCGGGCGGTCACCGCCGGCTGGGAGAGGTCGAGCCGACGGGCCGCGGCGCTGATCGACCGCTCCCGGTAGGCATGCGCGAACGCTTCCCAGAGATCGAGCGAGGTCATAGAAATCATTATGACCATCCGGGACGCGGCGGGAGTGAAGCGGGGAAGGTCGTCGTTAGGTCATCACCGAACCACAACAAGGAGGAACAACTCGTGACACGCGTACTGATGGTCGTCTCGGCGGCCGACACCCTCGTCCTCGCCGACGGCAGCGAGCACCCGACCGGCTACTGGGCCGAGGAGGTCGCCGCCTCCCACGAGACGCTGGCTGGCGCCGGCGTGGAGATCGACATCGCCACCCCGGGTGGCCGGAAGCCGACTGTCGACGCGCTCTCGCTCAACGAGCAGGGCGGCGTCCAGCCCGAGGACGCCGAGCGCTTCCGCGCCTACCTCGCCACCCTCGAGGACCAGCTCGCGAACCCGCTCGCGCTCGCCGACGTCGACCCGTCGGCGTACGACGCCGTCTACATCCCCGGCGGCCACGCCCCGATGAGCGACCTCGTCGACGACCCCGCGCTCGCCGCGATCCTGACCGCCACCGACTCCGCCGGCCGTCCGGTCGTGGCGCTGTGCCACGGCGTCGCCGGTCTCCTCGCCGCCATCGGCGAGGGTGGTTGGCTCTTCGGTGGGCGCCGGATGACCGGGTTCACCGACACCGAGGAGCAGCAGGGCGGCTACGGCGACAGCATCCCGTTCTCGGTGGAGCAGCGCATGCGCGCGGCCGGCGGCATCGTCGAGACCGGTGAGCCGTGGAGCGACACCGTGGTCGTCGACGGCACCCTGATCACCGGCCAGAACCCGCAGTCCAGCGTCTCGACCGCGAAGGCGCTCCTGGAGCGGCTCGGCTGACGTAGCCCGATGACCTGACGAGGCCCGGCGACCAACCGGTCGCCGGGCCGGTGGGTCAGCGGACCGGAGCTCCCGGGCCCAGCGGGAGGGCCAGCGCCTACCACAGGAAGAGCAGGGCGGTCTGGGGCGTGCGGTGAAGGGATGAAGGCCGAAGGTCTCAGGACGGCAGCGGCAGGACCTCGACCGGACAGGCCGCCTCGCGCAGCAGCGCCCGCGTGACGCTGCCCAGGTGCGGAAAGGCGTTCAGGTGCCCGGCCCGTCCCACCACGACGAGGGCGGCGGTCTCGGCTGCCGTGATCAACGCGTCCGCGGGGGCCGCCGCGAGGACCTTGCCCGCGAGCGGCGTGCGGGCTGTCTCGGGGGTCTGCGCTCGGGCCCGTTGGATGAGGTCCTCGACGTAGCCCTCCGCGCGCATCGTCCAGTCGCGGGTGGTGGCATGGTCGGCCAGCTCGGCGTGCATGGCCATCAGCTCGAGACCATGGAGCGCGGTGACCGGCTCGTTCAGCCGGTCAGCCTCCTCCAGGGAGTGGGACAGCACCTGGTCGTCGGCCTTGTCACCGCTGACGCCGACGACGACGCCGGCGCGTCCCGCAGCCGACCAGTCCTCGGGGACCACGGTGACGGGACAGTGGGCGTGACCGGCGACCCGGGACGAGACGGACCCGGTGAACACCCGGCGTACGCGAGAGAGCTGCCGCCGTTGGATCACGACGCGATAGGCATCCTGTGACTCCTTGATCAGGACGTGGGCGGCATGGCCGCGCAGCAGCTCACCGGTGACCTCGACCGCGCCATCGACGACCTCTCGGGCACGTGCCTTGGCGTCGTAGAGCCGTTGCTCGGCGAGCCGGCCGACAGCGGAGTCGTCGATGATCATCGACTGTGGCTGCATCGCACCTGGAAGGCCGAGGATCGGGTCGCCGAAGAGGACGTTCGCCTGGAAGACGGTGACCAGCCGCAGCGGGTGGCCGCTGCTCGCAGCCAGGCGGCCCGCGTACTCGAGGAGGGCACCCTCCGTCGCCGGGTTCTGGATGCCGACGAGGATCGGCGCGGTGGAGGCGGACGGCGTGCTCATGCCATCACGCACACGTGATGGGTGGCGAAGCCGCGGAAACCCCGGTGCATGCCCGGGTTGTGCGTGCCGTCGAATCCGACGCCCTGGGCGCAGTGGACGACGTGATGTCCGAACTCTCGTCCGTCAGCGGCCGCAGCGGACGACGGGGTGAGAACGACGGCGGCGGCGACCGCCACGGCGGGAATCAGGATGCTCTTCATGATGTCACTCCTCGGTGGGTGAAAGGTTCTGGCTGGTCGACCAGCACCCGGTTGACGCCGGCGACCGTCGCAGCGGCGCTCTCGGCGAGGGCGCGGTCCTTCGGCGTCGACGGACCGGTGATCGTGACGCTCCCGTCGGCGACCACGACGCGCCAGTCGGGATGTCCGAGATTGGCCAGGAGCGTGGTGAGCTCCTTGTCCAAGATGTCGTCGTCGCGTGCCAGGGCGCCGGCCACGTCGCTCCTGCTGATGACGCCGACCAGAAGATCGTCGGCATCGAGAACGGGCAGGCTCTTGAGGCCCCGTTCGGCCATGATGTCGACCGCGACCGACAC
>NZ_JBHVKN010000148.1:0-12651 GCF_042798075.1 Nocardioides sp. NPDC057772 | reverse complement strand
TGTTCACCGAGGTAACTCGGTGAACGGTCGCTGCCCTCGCGGAGCTCCACGATGGTGGTGGATGCTGACCGCGTAACCTCGTTCAGCATCCACACCTCAGCGGATCGTGACCTGTCGGTTGGCGAGCCCGGCGCGAGCCGAGCGGACCTCGGGGGTGATCTCGGAGTCGTCGGCGAGGGCCTCGTCGAGCAGTTTCTTGAACGCCACCGCAGGCTCCTCGAGCGCCTCGGCGCCGGTGCCGACCGGCAGGTCCCAGACGG
This sequence comes from Nocardioides sp. NPDC057772, assembly GCF_042798075.1. Taxonomy (NCBI): domain Bacteria; kingdom Bacillati; phylum Actinomycetota; class Actinomycetes; order Propionibacteriales; family Nocardioidaceae; genus Nocardioides; species Nocardioides sp. NPDC057772. Next base: position 12,391 of record NZ_JBHVKN010000148.1, on the reverse strand, counting down.
GAGCGAGCAGGCCGTGGGCACGGAACATACCGACGAAACGGGCGTCGGGGACGATCACGTCGTCGCCGGCCACGTGCAGCCGCGCGAGCGCGGTGAGCAGGGCGTCCTCGGGCTCGGGCATCACCCAGCGCAGGTGCTCCTTGGAGCCGACCGAGGTCCAGTACGCAGCCTCGACCGAGGTCAGCCGCTCCGTCGGCAGCACCGACTCGTTGGCGTGCTCGAGCGCGTGCTCGAAGTCGCCCTTGTCCTCGACGTCGCCGAGCCACCAGTCGAAGCCCTCGTGGACGGTGACGTCCAGGGACTCGTTGGTGACGATGTCCTGGAGCCGCGGGCCGGGGCCTGGCGCGGAGGTGAGACCGAAGATGCCGGACTCGCCCGCCGCGCGGCTCTCCAGCGCCTGCAGCAGCGCCGCGGCCACGTCACGCGACACGTCGCCGTAGTTGTGCTGCACCTGCAGCCCGGCCCACACCTCGCCGGAATCGCGCGACATCGCCGGCGCGGCGCCGGGCAGCAGGGTGCCGAGCGTGACCGGTGTCGACTCGAAGCCCTTCACCGCCAGCGACACCGTCGCCGACGGCACCAGCTCACGCAGCGCGACCAGGTCGCACTCGCCGGGCAGGCCCTCGAACGGGCGCCCCACGAACGCACCGCCGGCGGCACCGTGGCACGCCTTGTAGCGCTTGCCGGACCCGCACGGGCACGCCGCGCGCGGGTTGGGACCGTCCGTCGGGGCCGCAGCCGCCTGACGGTTCTTGACTCGGGACTTCTTGGCCACGGCCAAACCCTAACCGCCGAGCAGCTCCAACATGTACCCCGGACGGTCGGTGATGACGGCGTTGACCCCGAGGTCGAGGCAGAGCTTGAGCTGGTCCTCCGTGTTGACGGTGTAGACGTGCAGGTTGCGACCCTTCGATGCCAGCCGCCGCGCGAGCTTCGGATGGGCGGCCAGCATGTCGATACCGGCCCCGAGCCACCAGTCCGGGCCGATCGCATGCCGCACCAGCGGCCAGTTGGCGGCACGGTCGATGAGCTGCACCAGAGGTACGCCAGGAGCCATCCGCTCCACCCGCTGCAGCGCCGTGAACGAGAAGCTCATCACCCGCACCGGGCTGCCCGGTCCCGCCCACCCGAAGTCGTTGAGCACGTCGACCAGCCGCCCCTCCGTCAACCCGCCGTAGCGCGTCGGGTGCTTGGTCTCGATCGCCATCTCGACACGCCGGTCGTAGTCCCGCACGGCCCGCAGCAGCCGGTGGAGCGTGAGCACGCCCCGCATGTCCCGGTCCGGCGCCTCGTCCTCGCCTTCCCAGAACCCGTTCTTCCACGCCGCGAAGTCGATCGCCTGGAGCTCGGCGAGCGTCATCTCCGAGACGAGGCCGCGCGCGCCGATGCGGCGCAGATGCCGGTCGTGGACGCAGACGAGGTGTCCGTCCATGGTCAGGCGTACGTCGCACTCCAGGGCGTCCGCGCCCGCGTCCAGGGCGGCGACGTACGCAGCCAGGGTGTGCTCGGCGATCTCGTGACTGGCGCCGCGATGCGCGACGACCTGCGGCCTCATGAGGAGATCATGAGCCATCCGTCAAGCCTCGTCGCGCGACACGAGCGAGAAGTCGTCGACCTCGCTGTCAGCATGCCAGGGCGGTACCCCGGCCCCGGCAGATCAAGACCACGCCGCGTCCGCCTCCGCGCCGGTCGTCACCGCCCGCCGGCCACCCGCAGCGTGGTCGCGGTGACGTACGAGGCCTTGTCGCTCATCAGCCAGGCGACCGCCTCGGCGACCTCGTCGGGTGAGGACGCGCGACCGATCGGGATCTGCGGCGCCATCCGCTCGATCCGGCCGGGGTCGCCGGTGGTGGCGTGCATGTCGGTCTCGGTGAGCCCGGGCGCGACCGCGACGACCCGGATGCCGAGCGGGGCGACCTCGAGACCGAGGCCCTTGGTGAGCGTGTCGATGCCGGCCTTCGCGGCGGCGTAGTGCACGTACTCTCCCGGCGATCCCAGCGTCGCGGCGCCCGAGGAGATGTTGACGATCACGCCACCCTCGGCCAGCGCGGAGACGGCTGCGCGGGCGACCAGCGTGGGGCCGACGAGGTTCACGTCGTACGTCCTCCGGATCTCGTCCGGCGGGGTGTCGACGAGCGGCGCGTAGCGGTAGGTCGCGCCGGCGTTGTTCACCACGCCGGTGATCGGCCCGGCGGCCTCGAAGAGCGCGGCGATGCCGGCGTCGGTGGTGATGTCGGCGCCGACGATCTCGCAGGAGACCCCGAGCGCCCGGACCTCGTCCCGCGTCGCGGCGGCGGACGAGGCGTCGGACAGGTAGCCGAGCACGAGGGAGTGGTCGTCAACGGCCAGGCGATGAGCGATGGCGGCACCGATGCCGCGCGTGCCTCCGGTGATGAGAGTGCGTTTCACACCCGCAGGGTGTCACGCAGCCTCCACGCCACCAGAGCCAGTGCGAGCACCCCGGCGAGCGCCCACCCGGCCGGGTAGTGCACCGCCGGCTCGTTCCAGCGCTCGTGGAAGTAGACCAGGTGCGAGGAGAGGAGCCCGGCGTCGACCGAGCGGCCCTCCTGGATGAGTACGCCGATGGCCACCAGCACCGTCAGCAGCGTCTGCATCGCCCAGCCGAGGATCCAGGCAGGAACCCAGGCGACGACGTCGACGGCGCGGCGTACGGACGTCACCAGGACGGTCACCAGCGCGGCCGCCAGCAGCGCGTCGATCACCGACGACGGCAGCTCGCCGGGGAGCATCCCGTCGAGCCAGAGAGGTACGCAGACGGCCGGCGCCGCCAGCATCGGAGCTCGCAGCACGCATGGCCCCAGGCTTGCGGCGAGCCCGGCGGCGAGCCCGGCCAGGGTGGTGATCGCGGCGATCGCGACCAGGTGGGTCAGCATCGACGGGTTGGTCGTGGCAGGCCCCGAGGCGAGCGTCAAGCCAAGGAATGCAGCGCCGGCGACACCGGCTCCCGCCAGCGTGGCACTGAGCAGCCGTCGGTCCGTGCGCAGTCCGGCGGCCAGCCCGCCGAGCGCGGCGGCGAGCAGGGTGAACGAGACCAGCTCGGCGACCATCGGGGCGAGCAGGAGCGGCTGCGGCTGGACGAGCTGGGGGAGGAAACCGACGCCCCAACCCGCGGCCGCGGCCAGCGGAATCATCCACAGACGCGTCCGTTCAGTCATGCGGTCCACGGTGACAGGCGCAAGATGAGACCAGGCGGCGAACCGGGGAACACCAGCCCAACGTCAGGTGGCCCGCCCGTTTCCGTTCTTCACCGCGGAGATCGGATTTCTTATTGCCGGGCGCCGAAGCGGGATACCTGGGTAGGCTCTGGAGACGTACACGTCCCCCACGCGTGGATGAGGTGAGATCGGCATGACCAAAGCACCCCGAAGGATCTGGGCCAGAAGCATCAGCACCGCAGCGCTGACCAGCCTCGGACCTCGGGCCGTCGCTGCCGTTGCGCTGACCGCTTGCTTCGCCTTCCTGGCCCCGAACGAGGGGAGCCTCGACACCGGTCACCAGCGGCCGGAGCTGCCCGACCCGGGTGCGCTCCAGGACCCTCTGGGCATCGCCAACGGCCTGGGCGGCGTGAAGAACCTGACCCCGACCGACGCGGTGAAGCTGGCCTCCAACGCCGAGGAGCTGTCGATCCCCCCGGTCGCCCTGGCTGCCTACCAGCGCTCGGCCACGGTGCTCAACGACGCCGACGCGGCCTGCCGTATCGACTGGGCGCTGGTCGCCGCGATCGGCATGGTCGAGAGCAACCACGGCCGCTTCGGAGGCAGCGAGCTCAACTCCCACGGCCTCGCCATCCCCGCGATCATCGGCCCCGAGCTCAACGGCGCCGGCAACTACGCGGCGATCCGCGACACCGACAACGGCCTCTACGACCACAACACGGTCTACGACCACGCGGTCGGCCCGATGCAGTTCATCCCCTCGACCTGGACCTTCGCAGGCACCGACGGCGACGGCGACAACCGCCGCGACCCTCAGGACATCGACGATGCCGCCGTCGCCACGGCGGCCTTCCTCTGCGCCGGCACCGAGGACGTCAGCACCGACTCCGGCGCCCAGGCAGCGGTCTACCGCTACAACCAGAGCGACACGTACGTGGAGGCCGTGCTGAAGATCGCCGGCCAGTACCGCAACGGCGAATACCCGGGCTCCCCGAACGTGGACGGCGGCTCTCCCTCCACGATGAGGCCCAACGTGTCCGCCCTGCCGCGTACGTCGAACACACCCGCGCAGTCGACGACCAAGTCGACGACCAAGTCGGAGACCAAGACCGGCACCAACGGCGCCTCGAAGACCCCGGTCCCGCCCCCGCCGGCTGACTCCGGGGACAGCGACAACGGCAGCGACAACGGCAACGACAACGGCAGCGGCGACACCCCGTCGGATGGCGGGACGACGACGCCGACGCCCACCCCGACGCCCACCCCGACGCCCACTCCGTCCCCGACGCCGTCGGACCCGCCGGCCACCGAGGAGCCCGAGCCGCAGCCCACCACCCAGAGCAGGTGCGAGGAGGCGGTGACCACCACCTACCCCGACCTCGACCCCGAGGGCGAGCTCTTCGCGCGGGTGGCCGCGGAGTGCGCGACCCACTTCACCGGCACGGTTCCCGAGCTCGAGGCCGCCGAGGACTACGTACGAGACCTCCACGGCGACCCCGGCTGGGAAGACCTTCCGACGCCCACGCCCGACGACCCCACCACGACACCGTCGGAAGGCGCTCAGACGGAGGCTCCCGACGAGACGGCCGCGGAGTCACCGAGCGCCACGCCGTCGTCGTGAGACCGGTCAGCTGACCTTGATCACCGTCTTGCCGAAGTTCTGACCGCGAAGCATCCGGTTGAACGCCGCAGGCGCGTTCTCGAGCCCTTCGGTGATGTCCTCGCGATAGCGGAGCCTGCCCTCGGCCAGCCAGCCCGTCGCCTCGGCGAGGAACCGGTCCTCATGGTCACGGACGAACTCGGTCTGGATGAAACCCCTGATCAGCAGTGATTTGTTGAGCACGTGCCGCATCAGCCCAGGTGCCCGGTCGGGCCCTTCGGGCGCGGCGGTGTCGTTGTAGTGGGCGACGATCCCGCAGACGGGCACCCGCGCGAACTTGTTCAACCGCGGCAGCACCGCGTTCCACACATGTCCGCCGACGTTCTCGAAGTAGACATCGATCCCGTCCGGGACGGCCGCCTTCAGCTGCTCCTCGAAGTCGGGCGCGCGGTGGTCGAGGGCCGCATCGAAGCCCAGCTCGGCCAGGTGCGCGACCTTCTCCGGTCCGCCGGCGATCCCCACCGCCCGGCAGCCCAGGATCTTCGCGATCTGACCGACCGTGGCGCCCACCGGGCCGGTCGCCGCGGCCACCACGACGGTCTCGCCGGGCTTCGGCTGCCCGATCTGGGTCAGGCCCGCGTACGCGGTGAACCCCGGCATCCCCAGCACGCCCAACGCGGTGGAGACCGGCGCAGCGGAAGGATCGAGCCGACGGGTGTGCTTGGCCGGCGCGACCGAGAACGACTGCCAGCCGCCGTACGCCAGGACGACATCTCCCACCTCGCGTGACGGGTCGCGCGACTCCACGACCTCGGCGACCGTCGCGCCCGGGAGCACGTCACCCAGCGCGGTCGGCTCGGCGTACGAGGGCGCATCGCTCATCCGACCGCGCATGTAGGGGTCGAGCGAGAGGAATCTCGTACGCAGCAGCACCTCACCCTCCGCGGGCGTCGGCACCTCGGAGGTGACGATCGAGAAGTCCTCGGCGGTCGGCTCACCGACCGGGCGAGCGCGGAGCAGGATCTGTGTGTTCGTGTCGGTCATCCCGCCATGGTGCCGTACGGGCGGGCAGGCTTGCTTGATTACGCTTAATCTTATTGACTTAGATCATGAAGCGCCCGGTCGACGTCCACCAGCACCTGTGGCCGCCGGCGCTGGTCGAGGAGCTGCGTCGTCGGCGGCAGCCCCCGTATCTCGACAGCTGGGTCCTCCACCTCGACGGCGAGCCGCCCTACACCGTCGATCCGGCCGACCACGACCTCGCCCGTCGTTCGGCCCGGGAGGACGGGCTCGTGCTGCTGTCCCTCTCCAGCCCGCTGGGGATCGAGTCACTCGCCCCGGACGAGGCTCACGTGCTGCTGGAGGCCTGGCACGGCATCGTCGACGATCTGCCGGCCGACTACGGACTGTGGGCGGCACCCGGGCTGGTCGAACCCGACCTCGACGACCTCGCGACGGTCCTGAAGAACGACCGCGTCCACGGCCTGCAGGTGCCGGCGACGGCGCTCGCGACCCCGTCCGCGCTCGAAGCCCTCGCGCCGGTGCTCACCACCGCACAGCAGGCCGACCTGCCGGTCCTGGTGCATCCAGGACCCGCCGGTCCGTCGGCAGCCCGCGCCGCCTTGCCGGGATGGTGGCCCGCCGTGACCTCGTACATCGCCCAGCAGAGCGCCGCCTGGCACTCCTGGCACGTCGCGGGCAGGTCGCTGCTCCCGACCCTGCGGATCGCGTTCGTGGCCCTGGCTGGGCTCGCGCCGCTCCACCATGAGCGACTCGCCCAGCGCGGCGGCAGCCTCGGCGCGATCGACCGGCACGTCTACTACGAGACCTCGTCCTACGGCACCCAGGCGATCGACGCGATGTCGCGCGTGGTCGGTGTCGACCCGCTGGTGAACGGCTCCGACCGTCCGTACGCCGAGCCGACCGACCATCGCCGAAGCGGAGCCCGAGGCGATCAGCTCGGTCTCGGCGAGGCCCTGAGTCGGGCCGTCTTCGTCACCAACCCGCACCACCTGCTCACCGGAGGAGACCGATGACCGTCACCGAGCCGACCGTCGACACCGTCCTGAGCCGCGCGGACCTCCCCGCCCTGCCGGGCCGGGCCCTCGCCCCCGGCGAGCTCCGGGACTGGGTCGACCAGCTCGCCGCGCGCCCCGACCTGTGGGAGCACCTCGCGCGCCACGACACCGGCGGCCGCCATTACGTCTCGCTCTACCGCGACACGGACATCGACGTCTGGCTGCTGTGCTGGAACACGGTCGACGACACCGGCTGGCACGACCACGACATCTCCTCGGGCGCGGTCGCGGTGACCCACGGAGCGGTCATCGAGCAGCAGCCGAGGTTCGGTGGCGCGCCCGTGCAGCGGGAGGTCGGCGCGGGTCGCAGCTTCGGCTTCGGCCCCGACCACATCCACCGGATGAGCGGCGCGGTCGACGGCTCGGTGTCGATCCACGCCTATTCGCCGCCGCTGTGGCGGATGGGGCAGTACGCGATCAGCGACGACGGCGTCATGCGCCGCGTCTCGGTCTCCTACGCCGACGAGCTACGTCCGCTGGAGGACTGAGAGGGCACCCTGCCGGATCGCGGTCATCCGGAATGCGGCGTACGTCGGCGTCGTTGCCACGGAAGGCGGAGGTATCTGTGGCACATTTCAAGCGTCGGAGGCCGAGGGCGGGACGGCGAGGCAAACACCAGTTTGAATATCCGTTTAACACCTTCTGTTCCTTCCGATGATCTGGCAGGCTGAAGATCTTGTGCAACGGCGTCCGCAGACGGCGAGCGACAGACAGGAGCGGTGGCTGTGATCGAGTTCGAGGGCGTCACCAAGCGCTATCCGGACGGCACCGTGGCCGTGGACGACCTCTCCTTAACGGTCGAGACCGGTCAGATCACCGTGTTCGTCGGTCCGTCGGGATGCGGCAAGACCACCGCGCTGCGGATGATCAACCGGATGATCGAGCCGACCTCCGGCCGGATCCTGATCGACGGTGACGACATCACCGCCCGCCCGGAGGCACAGCTGCGCCGCGAGATCGGCTACGTGATCCAGGGCGCGGGGCTCTTCCCGCACCGCACGGTCCTCGACAACGTCGCCACCGTCCCGATCCTCCAGGGGGTCTCGCGCCGGGACGCGCGCTCGAGCGCGCTCGGGCTGCTCGAACGTGTCGGGCTCACGGCCGACCTCGGCGAGCGCTACCCGGCCCAGCTCTCCGGTGGCCAGCAGCAGCGTGTCGGCGTGGCCCGGGCACTGGCGGCCGACCCGCCGGTGCTGCTCATGGACGAGCCGTTCTCCGCGGTCGACCCGGTCGTGCGCGACGACCTCCAGCAGGAGCTGCTCAGGCTCCAGGGCGAGCTCGGCAAGACCATCGTGCTGGTCACCCACGACATCGACGAGGCGATCCGGCTCGGTGACAAGGTCGCCGTCCTCGCCAACGGCGCCCGGCCCGCCCAGTTCGCCCCGCCGGCCGACATCCTCGCCTCACCCGCCGACGACTTCGTCGCCTCGCTCGTCGGCCGCGACCGCGGCTTCCGCGGCCTCTCGTTCGCCGACGGGAACGAGATCGCGCTCAAGACCATCGACCACGGCGTCGACGGGCTCACGCTCGAGGTCGACGCCGACGGCAGGCCGCTGGGCTGGCGAGGCCCGGACGGGCTCCTCCCGACCGAGGGCACCTTCCGCGACGGTGCGAACCTGCGTACGGTCGCGGACCTGGCCATCCTCTCGCCCGCGGGCGCCGCGGTGCGGGTCGACGCCGAGGGTCGCGCCGACGGCCTCGTCCTGCTGGAGGACCTGGCGGGCAACGTACGTTCCCAGCAGCGGGAGCGCCTGGCAGCCCTCGCCTCGTCTGCTCCGGCATCTGCCCCGGCCCCCTCGGGGGAGGCGGGGTGAGCGACCTCTGGAGCTACCTCGCCACCAACGGCGGCGACGTCCTCACCGCGCTCGTCCAGCACATCTGGCTCGCCCTGCTGCCGGTGGCGATCGCCTTCGTCCTCTCGCTTCCGCTGGGCGCCCTGGTCCACCGCTACGTCCCGGTGCGCCACATCGCGCTCACCGCCGGCAGCGTGGTCTACACGGTCCCGTCGCTGGCCCTGCTCCTGCTGCTCCCGGGTGTCCTCGGCACCAGCGTCCTCGACCCACTCAACGTGGTCGTCGCGCTGACGCTCTACTCGCTCGCCCTGCTCGTCCGCACCACCGCTGACGGTCTCGACGCGGTCGACCCCACCGTCCTGCAGGCGGCCACCGCGATGGGCTACCGGCCCGTACGCCGCTGGTTCGCCGTCCAGCTCCCGCTGGCGCTACCGGTGATCATGACCGGCCTGCGGGTGGCGACCGTGGCCAACGTCAGCATGGTCAGCATCGCGGCGCTGGTCGGCATCGGTGGCCTGGGGCAGCTCTTCACCCGAGGGTTCCAGCTGGGCTTCTACCTGCCGCCGATCGTGATCGGGCTGGTCCTCTCGGTGACGCTCGCGGTCATCGCCGACGTCCTCATCGTCGCCCTCCAGCGCGGGCTCACCCCGTGGTCGCGGGCAGGTGCGCGATGACGCTCGACTACCTGCTCGACGCCACCAACTGGTCGCTGACCAGCCCCGACGGCTTTCCTCAGCGCATCCTCGAGCATCTCGGCTACACCTTCCTCGCGCTGCTGATCGCGACCGCGATCGCGTTCCCGATCGGCCTGCTGATCGGCCACACCGGACGCGGCGCGCTGATCGCCGTCAACCTCGGCAACGCCGGCCGCGCGCTGCCGACCCTCGGCGTGCTCATGCTGGCTCTTGCGCTCGTCGGGATCGGCCTGGTCCCGGTCACGATCGCCCTGGTCGTGCTGGCCATCCCGCCCATCCTGGCCACGACCTACGCCGGCATCCGCGCCGTCGCCGACGCGACCGTCGACGCAGCACGAGGCGTGGGCATGACCGAGACGCAGATCGCCTGGCGGGTCGAGGTCCCGATCGCGCTGCCGATCATCATCGGCGGCCTCCGCAACGCGTCGCTCCAGGTGGTGTCGACCGCGACCATCGCCGCGTACGCAGGGCTGGGCGGTCTCGGCCGCTATCTCTTCGACGGGCTGGCCACGCTCCAGTACGACCAGGTGGTCGCGGGCGCGATCGTCCTCGCCGTGCTCGCCGTCGCGATCGACCTCGCGCTCGCTGGGGCCCAACGTCTCCTGGTGTCGCCGGGCGTGAAGGGCCGCGGCGCCGGCAACCGCCCGGCCACCGTGCGCCCGACCGGCCAACCCGCTGGCGAACCCGCCGGCTGACCAACTCAGAAACCCGAGAGGTATCTCCATGTCCCGCCGAATCCGCACCACCGCGTACCTGTTCGCGACGCTCGCCGTGGCAGGCACTCTGACCGCCTGCGGCGGTGACCCCCTCGACTCCGGATCCGACTCCGGGTCGGGCGATGACAAGATCGTGGTGGGCTCTGCCAACTTCCCCGAGAGCGAGCTGCTGATGGAGATGTACGCCCAGGCTCTCGAGGCCGAGGGCGTCGAGGTCGAGACCAAGCCCAACATCGGCTCCCGCGAGGTCTACATGGAGGCCTTCAAGAGCGGCGACATCGACCTGCTGCCGGAGTACAACGGCGGTCTGCTGTCCTACCTCACGGAGGGCAACCTGCCGGAGGGCGTCTCCGCCCCCGACGACGTCTACACCGCGCTCCAGGACGTGCTCCCGGAGGGCAGCCAGACGCTGCCGCAGTCGGCCGCGGAGGACAAGGACTCGCTGACGGTGACCAAGGCGACCGCCGATAAGTACTCTCTGACCAGCATCGAGGACCTCGCTCCGGTGGCCAAGGACCTCACCCTCGGTGCCAGCGCGGAGTTCAAGACGCGCCCCCAGGGCATCCCCGGTCTGGAGAAGGTCTACGGCGTCACCTTCAAGGAGGTCACCCCGACCGATCCCGGCGGCCCGCTGACCATCGCGGCGCTGAAGAAGGGCTCCGTCGATGTCGCCAACGTGTTCACCACCGACTCGGCGATCCCGACCAACGACTGGGTCGTCCTGGAGGACCCGAAGAACCTCTTCCTCGCCCAGAACATCGTCCCGCTGATCCGCTCCGAGGCGCTCAGCGACGACGCCGAGAGCGCGCTCAACGCGGTCTCGGAAGCGCTGACGACCGAGAACCTGACCGACGCCCTGGCCAAGGTGCAGGTCGACAAGGCAGACCCGGCCGTTGTCGCCAAGGAGTTCCTCGCCGACAACGGCATCGAGTAGGAGATCGCGCCCGCTCGCCTACCCCGTCCGCTGCGGTAGGCGAGCACCCCTCGAGCCCGACCGAGTGCAGACCCTCGGGTCGAAGAGCCGACTCGCCGTGCGGAGCAGTCGGCCCGCGGGTACTTCTCGACGTCAACATGGCGCTCGGCATGCTCAGCGCGTCGGTGTCGCCGTCACGACCACGTCCGGGATCCCGGGCGTACTGCGCGGGTGCCTGGCGATGATCCTGAGCGACGGGATCTCGACGTTCGCGGGCACGGGCTTTCATCCTGATGGCCCCAGGCCCGAACGTGTCGCGCACCGGCCTCACCGGTCCATCCGGGAGGCATCTCTTCCTCGTCTCTGCCATCCGCCGGTCCCGGCGCACGAGTAAGGTCGACTGACATGACGAGCACGAGCCAAGACCTCACCGTCGACGTCATCGTCGTCGGCGCCGGACCGACCGGGGAGAACGTTGCCGACCGCGCGGTGCAGGGCGGTCTGACCGCCGCCATCGTCGAGAGCGAGCTCGTCGGCGGCGAGTGCTCCTACTGGGCATGCATGCCGACGAAGGCACTGCTGCGCGATGCGACGGCGCTGCGCGCGGCACGGGCGCTTCCGGCCGCCGGCCAGGCGGTCACCGGCAAGCTCGACCCCGCCGCCGTATTCGCCCGGCGCGACTCGTTCACGTCCGGGTGGGACGACTCGGGGCAGGTCGACTGGCTGAACGGAGCCGGGATCACGCTGGTGCGTGGACACGGTCGGATCACCGGCACCCGTGCCGTCACGGTCACCGCGTCCGACGGCACCACCACGAACCTCCAGGCCCGCCACGCCGTCGTGATCGCCACCGGGAGCTCCGCCCTCATCCCGCCGATCCCCGGTCTCGCCGATGCCTCGCCGTGGACGAACCGTGAAGCGGCCGGGGCGACGACCGTTCCCGGACGCCTCGCGATCATCGGCGGCGGCGTGGTCGGCGCCGAGATGGCGACCGCCTTCAGCTCGCTCGGGTCGCAGGTGACCCTCATCTCGCGCACCCGGCTGCTGCCGGGGGTCGAGCCGTTTGCCGGTGAGTACGTCGCCGATGCGCTCCGGACGTACGGGGTCACGCTTCATCTCGACGCCGGGGCGGAGGAGGTCCGGCGCGACGACGCCGGCGAGGTGCGACTGACGCTCTCCGACGGCACCGAGGTCGTCGCCGACGAGGTCCTCGTCGCCACCGGCCGGGTCCCGAACACCAAGGACATCGGCCTGGAGCATGTCGGCCTCGAGCCAGGCAGCTGGCTGAACGTCGACGACGCACTGGCCGTGGTCGATGACGACGGGGGCTGTGGTGCTGGGCGGCGCACTGTCACGCCTCGCGCCGTGGCTGCTGCCCGCCCTCGAGCGGGAGCTGGCGGAACGCACTGCCGGCCGGGCC
>NZ_JBHVKN010000147.1:0-12675 GCF_042798075.1 Nocardioides sp. NPDC057772 | reverse complement strand
TCGCGCTCTGCGGTCGGCGTACCGGGTCCCGACGACGTTCTGGTACGCCTGGCCGTGCTGGAAGTCGCCCGCGTGGACGGCGCCCGCACCGCCCGCAACGGCGCCTGGATGTCACTGGTTGGTTCCGTCCACTGGAAGATGCTCGCCGACCTGCTCGGTGTGGCCGACACCATCGTGGGCGTTGACCACGGCGATCACGCCCGTGGCAGCGATCGCCAGCGCGGTGCTCCGGTCGAGGTCGACGTGGTCGATGACCGCGATGTCACCCTCTTTGAGCCGCGGGATCAGCGCCCTGGTCGGCCGCCCCGAACGGAGCGTGCCGCGGATGCCCGGAAGTACGGAAGGAATCTGGCGAGTAGGCAGTCTCATGGCCCGCCAATCCTCCCCCGGCGCCGATGCCTGCCCCCGGATCTCCTAACCGGCGAGTCGGTCGTTCTGGCGGCCGAATGCGTACGTTTGGCGGCCGAATCAGTCGTTGTGGCGTGTGTCGTTCGCCACAAGTGCGGACTCGGCCGCCAGAAGTGAGGTCTCGGCGGGTCAGACCTTCGCCGCGCGGGCGACCTCGAGCAGCTCACGGGCGTGCGCGATGGCGGTGTCGGAGGCGGTCAGCCCGGCCAGCATCCGGGAGAGCTCGCGCTCGCGGGACTCGTCGTCGAGAACGGTGAGACCGGAGCTGGTGACCACCCCGTCGCTGGTCTTCTCGACGGCGACGTGGTGGTCGGCGAAGGCTGCGACCTGGGGCAGGTGAGTGACCACCAGGACCTGCGCGGTGCGCGCCAGATGGGCGAGACGGCGCCCGATCTCGACCGCGGCGGTGCCGCCGACGCCGGCGTCGACCTCGTCGAAGACGAACGTCGGGACCGGGCTGGTGGCGGCCAGGACCACCTCGATCGCGAGCATCACCCGGGACAGCTCACCGCCGGAGGCGCCCTTGTGGAGCGGGCGGGGCTCGGAGCCGGTGTTGGCGGCCAACAGCAGCTCGACCTCGTCCAGACCGTTGGAGCCGTAGCGAAGCCAGCGGGCGTTCTTGCCCGATCCGACCTTCAGCGGCGCGTGCGGCTCGTCTTCGGAGGCGGGCGCATCGGTCTCCTTCTGGCGTAGGTCGACCACCAGCCGGGCGTGGGGCATGGCGAGTCCGGTCAGCTCGTCGCTGACCGCCTGGGCCAGGGCGCCCGCGGCGTCGGCGCGGGCGGCCGAGAGCGCAAGGCCGGCCTCGGCGAGGGCGGCACGCAGCCGCGTACGCTCTCCGCGGAGCTCCTCGATCCGGTCGTCGTCGGAGTCGAGCTCGAGCAGCCGCTTGGCGCCGGTCTCGGCCCAGGCGAGCACCTCGTCGATGGTCTCGCCGTACTTCCTGGTCAGCGCGGTCAGCGCCGCACGGCGCTCGGAGACGACCGACAGCCGCGCTGGGTCGGTCTCGATCCCGGTGGCGTAGGAGGCGACGTCGGCGGCGAGGTCGGAGAGCAGGTAGGACACCTCCGCGAGGCGGTCGGCCAGGGACGCGGCGTCGGGGTCGTGGTCGCGCACCCCGTCGAGGGCCTGGCGCGCGGCCGAGATCGCGCCCAGCGCGTCGGGGGCGTCGACCTCCGAGGAGAGCGCCTCCCGGGCCTGCTCGGCGGCGGTGCGCAGGGTGTCGGCGTAGCCGAGCTTCTCCTCCTCCTGGGCGAGGGTGACGTCCTCGCCGGGCTCCGGAGTGACCGCCTCGACCTCACCGAGACCGAAGCGGAGCAGGTCGGCCTCCTGGGCCCGCTCGCGGGCGTGGGTGGTGACCTCATCGAGCTCGCGCTCGACGTATCGGAGCTGGCTGTGGATGTCTCCGTAGGCCGCGAGCAGCTTGGCGATCGTCTCGCCGCCGAAACGGTCGAGCGAGTCACGCTGGGCACGCGGCTGCAGCAGCCGGTGCTGGTCGGACTGGCCGTGGACCGCGACCAACGGCGCGGTCACCGAGCCGAGCGTGGCGACGGGGACCGTCGCTCCCCCGACGTACGCCCTGGCTCGTCCTTCGGCGGCGACGGTGCGGGCCACGAGGACGCGCCCCTCCTCGACCTCTCCCCCTGCCTCCTCGGTCGCTTCGACGACCGCAGGCAGCGACCGGGCGTCGATGACGCCCTCGACCCGGGCGGCCTTCTTGCCCTTGCGGACCGAGCCGGCGTCGCCGCGGCCGCCGAGCAGCAGCCCGAGCGCGGTCACGATCATCGTCTTGCCGGCGCCGGTCTCACCGGTCACCACGGTCAGCCCTGGTCCGAGCTCCAGGGTCGAGGACTCGATGATCCCGAGTCCGGAGATCCTGATCTCCTCAAGCATGCTCGCCTCCGTTCATCCTGAACGGACGCCGTTCCGCGGCGCCTCGCCATCCCTCCACAGACAGTCCGAACTTCCGCACCAGACGATCCGTGAACGGCGCCTGGTGCAGGCGCACGAGTCTGACAGGCTCCACCCCCCGGGTGACCTCGATCCGGGCGCCGGGGCCTAGGTCGTAGGAGCGCCGGCCGTCGCACCAGAGCACCCCGGCTCCGTCGGCCCGGGTGATCACCTCGACGGCGAGCACCGAGGTCGGCGCGACGACCATGGGCCGCGCGAAGAGCGCATGGGCGCTGATCGGCGTGAGCAGCAGCGCCTCGACACCCGGCCACACGACCGGGCCGCCGGCGGAGAAGTTGTAGGCCGTCGAGCCGGTCGGGGTCGCACAGACGACGCCGTCGCAGCCCCACCTCGACAGCGGCCGGCCGTCGATCTCGACGACCACCTCGAGCATCCGCTCGCGGGAGGCCTTCTCGACGCTGGCCTCGTTGACCGCGAACGTACGAAAGACCTTCTGACCGTCTTCGAAGACGCTGACCTCGAGCGCGAGCCGGTCCTCGGAGGTGTAGCGGCGCTGCACGATCGCCTCGATCGTCGACTCGACGTCGTCGTACTCCGCCTCCGCGAGGAAGCCGACGTGGCCCAGATTGACCCCGAGCACCGGCGTGCGGTGGGGCTGGACGATCTCGGCGGCACGCAGGATGGTGCCATCGCCACCGATCACCAGCGCGAGCTCACAGTCACGGCTGGCATCGTGCTCGTCGGCGGCCAGCTCCAGCTTGGGCTCGTAGGCGGCCGGGTCGATGCCCAGGTCGGCGGCCTCGCTGGCGAGCACCCTCACCACGATGCCGTGGACCGCGAGCGACTTGGCACAGGCGAGACCGACCTCGCGGGCCTCCTCGCGCCCGGTGTGGATGAGCATGAGGACACGCCGCACCTCGGCTGAATCCGCAGGCACTGAGTCCACAGCGGGGGTATCGGCTTCGGTCACGGGTCAACCTTCTCAGACGCCACCGACACTTGCCGGTCGGCCTGTGTCTCGAGGCCGCGCTGTTCGCGCACGGCTTCCTCGATCTCGGCCTCGCTGACGGTGGCGTCACCGCGCCGCAGCCAGAGGAAGAACTCGACGTTGCCCGACGGCCCCGGCAGCGGGCTGGTGGTGACGGCGCGGGCACCCCAGCCGCGCCGCGCCGCGGCCGCGGCGACGGCATTGACGGCCTCGGCTCGCAGCGCCGGGTCGCGGACCACACCACCCTTGCCGACGCGGTCCTTGCCGACCTCGAACTGTGGCTTGACCATGAGCGCCAGGTCGCCGTCGGGGCTGGTGACGCGGATCAGGGCGTCCAGGACGAGCTCGAGGGAGATGAAGGAGAGGTCGCCGACGACGACGTCGACCGGTTCGCCGACGATGTCGAGGGAGAGATCGCGGATGTTGGTGCGGTCGTGGACGACGACCCGCTCGTCCTGCTGCAGCCGCCAGGCGAGCTGGCCGTAACCGACGTCGACGGCGACGACCTGGCGGGCATCGTTGCGCAGCAGTACGTCGGTGAACCCGCCCGTCGAGGCGCCGGCGTCGAGGCAGCGGCGGCCCTCGACCGAGAGCCCGAGCGGTTTGAACGCGGCGAGTGCTCCGGCGAGCTTGTGGCCGCCGCGGGAGACGAAGTCGGGACGGTCGGGGTCCTCGGTCACCACGATGGCGACGTCGGTGGTGACGCCCGTGGCCGGTTTGGTGGCGCGGTTCCCGGAGACCGTGACGCGGCCGGCGGCGATCAGCTCGCTGGCGTGCTCGCGGGATCGGGCCAGCTTGCGCCGGACCAGCTCGGCGTCGAGACGCAGGCGGCGAGGGGGCATGCGCTGGCCTCTCAGGGCTGGTCGGTCGGCCGCGGCTCGCCGGACGCCGCGGCGATCCGGGCCATCGCGTCGTGGGCTCCGGCGGTGTCGGGGTCCAGGGCACGGCGCAGCTCGGTGTGGGCGGCCTCGAAGACGCCGACGTGCTCGCTCAGCGGCAGCTCGTCGAGGCGGTCGAGCGACTCGAGGATCGCGTCGACGCGGGCGACGCCGGTGTGCGGCGCCGCGCTGGCGCCACCCAGCTCGGCCGGGGCCGGAGTCTCGTCGAAATACTGCTCGCTCATGGGGCCGAGACTACCGTCCCGCCGTCGGCATCCGGGCGAGGCGGCACGGCCTGTGCGCCGATCGTGACCACCGCCCCGGTGGCGTCCAGGTGGGCCCAGGCACTGGTCGCGGCGGCCCGCCACCAGTCGTCGGTGTTTCCTTCGCCGGTGATGCACAGCTCTGTGTCGCGTACCTCTGCCGTCCAGCCGCCGACCCGCGCCGTCGTGCCGTCGAGCTCCGGTGCCGGGTGGGCATGGAGCAGCCCGCCGAGGTCGGTGGAGATGTAGGTCGGCCGCCGGTGCGGCTCGGCCGCGACCAGATCGTCCAGACCCGTCACGCCGGTCAGCACCAGCAGCGTGTCGATGCCGGTGTTGTGGCCGCCCTCGATGTCGGTGTCGAGGCGGTCGCCGACCATCAGGGGGCGCTGGGCCTCGGTGCGCCGGATGGTCTCCTCGAGAAGCGGCCGCGACGGCTTGCCCGCCACGACCGGCTCGACGCCGGAGAATCGGCGCAGGGTGTCGACGAGTACGCCGTGGCCCGGCGCGATGCCGTAGGCAGCCGGGAAGGTCATGTCGGTGTTGCTGGCGACCCAGAAGAGACCGTCCTTGATCCGAACCGCCGCCCGGAGGATGTCCTTCCACAGCAGCTCGGGGTTGTAGCCGGTGACGATCGCCTCGGCGTCCTCGTCGACGGCCACCGGCACCAGGCCGGCTGCCTCGAGCGGCTCGCGCAGACCCGCCGCGCCCAGGTTGACCACCTTCGCGCCCGGAGCAAGGCGCTCGGCCAGAACGCGTGCGGCAGCCTGCGCCGAGGTGACCACGTCCGCGGCGGTCGCCTCGATCCCCAGGTTGCGGATGTTCTCGGCGACCTTCGCCGGAGGCCTCGCGGCGTTGTTGGTGATGAACGCCAGGCGCAGGCCTGCCTCGCGTGCGGCGGCCAGCGACTCCGGGGCACGCGGCACCGCCGAGCCGCCGATGTAGACCACACCGTCGAGGTCGAGCATCGCCACGTCATGGACGGAGGCGAGCGCCTGTTCTGAGCCCTTCAACTGATGGCCGTTGAGCACACGAAGTTCCTTGTCTGAGTCGGCGGTTCGGCGAATGGCACCAGTGTGACCCTACGATGTGCGGATGGACGATACGGGTGTGGTCAGGGCGCCGTACCTCGGGCGTCCGCTGCGCCTGGAGCCATTTCGTGCGCTCTCGCTGGCGCCGTCGCGGATCGGGGACCCGACCTCCGCACGGCTCTACTCCCGGCCCTATCGCGGCGTCGCCTCCCGGATCAGCTCCTGGCTGGCGCGTGGTGATCTGCGCGAGCACCGCACCCTCGCGCTCTACCTCCACGAGTACACCGCGGCCGGGATCACCGTGCGTGGCGTCGTCGGGATCCTGGACGTCTCGCACCGCACCGACGAGCCCGGTGAGGCGGCAGTGCTCCCTCACGAAGGCGTACGCACCGCGCAGGCCGAGCAGCTCGCGTCCCGGATGCGGCAGATGCGGGTGCACCCGGCGCCGATCCTGCTGACCTACCACGCGCCCGACGGCGTCGCCGCGCTGCTCGACCGGGTGCAGAGCGGCCCGCCCGAGGAGCAGTACGACGACCACGGCGGGCAGCACCATCGCGTCTGGGCGATCACCGACGAGGCGCTCATCGCGCAGCTGCGCGAGGCATGGGCGACCCAGCAGGCGCTGATCGCCGACGGCCACCACCGCTACGCGGCGTACGCCGAGCTGCAGGGACACGCCGAGCCCGGCGACGCGACCGCGACCGACTTCGGTCTGGCGATGCTCATCGACCAGGACGACACGCCGTTGCAGCTCGGAGCCATCCATCGCGTGCTGGCCGGCGTCAACCTGCGCGACCTACGGGCCGCGGCCGAGGCCGTCGGTGCCGAGTGGACCGCGGGAAGCCGTGACGCCGCGCTGGGCAGGCTCGGGCCCGGCGTCATCGTGGTCAGCGACGGCCGCGGCTGGGCCACGATCGACATCGACACCTCCGACAGCCCGATCACGGGCGACGTCGGCTACCTGCACGACCGGGTGCTCCCCGAGCTGCAGCGTCAGCCGTCGCGGGTGCTGCACGCCCATCAGGTCGACGCCGCGCTGAAGCGGGCCCGCCCGGGTCGCGACGTCGCGGTGCTGCTGGCGGCGCCGACGTTCGACACCATCCTCTCCTCCGCCGCGATCGGACAGCTGCTCCCCGAGAAGGCGACCTCCTTCCAGCCCAAACCGCACCCCGGCGTGCTCATCCGGCTCCTCGACGCTGCTCGGCTGGAGAAATCCCGGCACTAGCTCGCCTGCCTGGCTGCGGCCGCGGCCCGACTCACGCGTCTCGCGGTCAGCACCTCGACCTCGGTCATCGACTGCAGGCGTCCACCGGTCTTGAAGAATCGGCGGCGCAGCGCGCCGTTGACCTCGATCACGTCTCCGACCTGCCAGGTCATCGCCGCCCGGCGCACTCGGGCGACCCAGGTGTGGCACTCGAGCGCGTCGATCTGCACCCTGCTGCTCCCCCGGCGCTTGTCCCGTGGCCGGTTCACGACGACCCGGAACGCGGTGAGCTGGTCGCCGCTCGGCAGCTCCTTCTCCTCCGCGGCCAGCGAGAGTCGGCCGATCAGCCGCACCTCGTTGACCGTCGCCAGCCCGCCGGTAGGCCCCGTCCGCTCGCCATCGTCCGGTGATGGCTCCTTCTCTACCTTTGCGACCGTCATCTCGATCACCTCCGACGACCATCCTGGTCAGCGGCGCCGACAGTTCTGCCCGGGTCTGTGAGGCCTGTGGACAACTCCGGTCCGAACGGTGCCTGTGGACGGTGATCGGCCCGCGCGGGCGAGCTTTCAGAGTGCCTTCGCCGGCCGGTAGCGCGAGACCGTGGGGTCGCCGGAGACCCAGAACCGCCACGGACGCTCGGGAGCCAGACGGAGCCCGACCCGCGGCCCGGTGGCCACCTCGATCCCCGCCCAGGTCTCGACCGGTGCCAGGTCGAGCTCGAAGTCGGTCGTCCCGTTCATCGTGAGGTCGATCCCGAGCGCCGAGGCGAGCCGGGCGGGTCCGCGGGCGAGGTCGACGTCGCGTACCGACCCGCGTCGCTGCCGAGCGACCTCGATCCCGTCGACGACCTCGCCGGCGCGGAGCAGGATTCCTCCCGGCTCACCCGCCGGGTGGCAGACGAGGTTGGCGCAGTGGTGCATCCCGTAGGTGAAGTAGACATACAGCCGCCCGGGCGGCCCGAACATCACCCGATTGCGGTTCGTCTCGCCCCGGAAGGCGTGCGAGCCGGGGTCGTCGGCCGCGTACGCCTCCACCTCGGTGAGCCGCACCGTGACCCCGTCGAGCGACAGCGTCGCCCCGAGGAGCCGCGGAGCGGACACCTCGGGGCGCTGGTTCAGCAGCTCGGTGAGTGACACTAGGACGGACGAAACCCGTCGGCCTTGGACCGGAGCTCGGCGAGCTGCTCGGCGACCCGGTCCGGAGCCGTGCCGCCCCGGCCGTCGCGGGAGGCGACCGACCCCTCGATCGTCAGCACCAGACGTACGTCAGGAGTCAGCGCCGGCGAGATCGTCGCGAACTCCTCGTCGGTGAGCGCGTCCAGTTCGACGCCACGCTTCTCCGCCGCCTGCACGCAGGCGCCGGCGAGCTCGTGCGCGATCCGGAACGGGGTGCCCTGCCGGACCAGCCACTCGGCGATGTCGGTGGCCAGCGAGAAGCCCTGCGGAGCGAGCTCGGCCATCCGGTCGGTGTTGTAGACCAGCGTCGCGACCTGGCCGGTGAAGGCCGGAAGCAGGACCTCGAGGGTGTCCAGGGAGTCGAAGACCGGCTCCTTGTCCTCCTGCAGGTCGCGGTTGTAGGCCAGCGGCAGCGCCTTCAGCGTCGTCAGCAGACCAGTCAGGTTGCCGACCAGGCGTCCGGCCTTGCCCCGGGCGAGCTCGGAGATGTCGGGATTCTTCTTCTGCGGCATGATGCTCGAACCCGTCGACCAGGAGTCGTGCAGCGTGACGAAATCGAACTCCTTGGTCGCCCACAGGATGATCTCCTCGGCGATCCGGCTGATGTCGACCCCGATCTGGGCGCACACGTAGGCGAACTCGGCGACGAAGTCGCGCGAGGCCGTCCCGTCGATCGAGTTGGCACTCGACCCGGTGAAGCCGAGCTCTGAGGCGACCAGCTCGGGATCGAGCCCGAGCGACTGTCCCGCGAGCGCCCCGGAACCGTACGGCGAGTCGCAGACGACCCGCTCCCGCCAGTCGTTGAGCCGGTCGACGTCTCGCAGCAGCGACCAGGCGTGGGCCATCAGGTGGTGGGAGAGCAGCACCGGCTGGGCGTGCTGCAGGTGCGTACGTCCCGGCATGATCGCGCCGAGGTTCTCCTCGGCCTGCGTGGCGAGGGCGTCGATCAGGTCGAGCACGAGCCCGCGCAGCACCCGCTCGTGGTCGAGCAGATAGCTGCGGAACAAGGTCGCGATCTGGTCGTTGCGCGAGCGCCCGGCGCGCAGCTTGCCGCCGACCACGGGACCGATCTCCTCGATGAGCAGCCGTTCGAGCGCACCGTGCACGTCCTCGTCGGACTCGGCCGGAAGCAGCCGGCCGGCGGTGAACCGGTCGGCGAGCACGTCCAGACCGCGGTGGATCTCGTTCTCCTCGTCACCGGTGAGCAGGCCGGCCGCCCCCAGCGCCTTGGCGTGGGCGTGCGAGCCGGCGATGTCGTAGAGCGCCAGCCGCCAGTCGAACTGCGTCGAGCGCGAGAGCGCCTCGAGCTCCGGCGAAGGACCTCCGGCGAACCGGCCGCCCCAGAGCTTGCCCTCGTTGGTGGTGTTGGCAGGTACGTCAGCCATCGGTCACTGGTCTCCTTCCAGCACGGCATCAACAGCAAGCTTCAACAGGCCGGGCAAGTCAGGGTCTGCCCAGTTCTCATCGCGCAGCACGTCAGCGGTCCACCAGCCTGACCGAATCATCGACGCCTTCTCGATCGGCTCGAGGTTCTCGAAGCTGATCTCCGTGTCCCGAGCCAACGGCGCCGCGAAGTATGTGGCGTCACCAAGGTACTCGACACCGTTCCATCGGTAGGCCTGCTGCACCCGCGCGACCGGGCCAACCAGGTCGGTGGGCTCGATGCGTACGCCTGCCTCTTCCCACATCTCTCGAACGGCGGTGTCATCGGCAGACTCACCGTGGTCGGTTGCTCCACCAATGGTCGTCCAGTATTCGCCGCGACTGGGATCGGCTGGATCGGTGTCGAGGACGAGCAGCACCTCTCCGCCCGGACTGACTGGCAGCACCCTGCCCGAGGCGCGCGGGATCGGTGGCATCAGTCGTTCCCCGACTCCATGGCCACCTCGTCGAGGACGGTCTCGTCGAGGACGGTCTCCTCGACAGGAAGTGAAGTCGCGGGCTTGCCGTCGGCAGCGGCGATGCGGTCGAAACCACCCGCGGGCAGCTCACCGAAGAGGGTGCCGTTCTCGACCAGGACCGTGCCCTGGTCCAAGGGATGCCCGGCGTAGATCTCGAGCTTCGAGCGCGAGTCGGCGATGTCGAGGTTGCGCATGGTGAGCTGGCCGATGCGGTCGACGGGACCGAAGGCGGCGTTCTCCACGCGCTCCATGGAGAGCTTCTCGGGGTGGTAGGAGAAGTGGGAGCCCTCGGTGTTGAGGATCGTGTAGTCCTCACCCCGGCGCAGCCGCAGGGTGACGGTGCCGGAGACGAGGGAGGCGATCCAGCGCTGGATCGACTCGCGCAGCATCAGCGCCTGCGGGTCGAGCCAGCGGCCCTCGTAGAGCAGCCGACCGAGCTTGCGGCCCTCGTTGTAGTAGTTGGACATGGTGTCCTCGTTGTGCACCGCGTTGAGCAGCCGCTCGTAGGCCGCCCACAGCAGCGCCATGCCCGGCGCCTCGTAGATACCGCGCGATTTGGCCTCGATGATCCGGTTCTCGATCTGGTCGGACATGCCGAGGCCGTGGCGACCCCCGATCGCGTTGGCCTCGTAGACCAGGGCGACGGGGTCGGAGTAGGTCTTGCCGTTGATCGCCACCGGACGACCCTCGACGAACGAGATCGAGACGTCCTCGGTCTCGATGGCGACCGAGGGGTCCCAGAACTTCACACCCATGATCGGCTCGACGGTCTCGAGGGAGACGTCGAGGTGCTCGAGGGTCTTGGCCTCGTGGGTGGCGCCCCAGATGTTGGCGTCGGTGGAGTAGGCCTTCTCCGTGGAGTCGCGGTAGGGCAGGTTGTGGGCGAGCAGCCACTCCGACATCTCGTGACGTCCACCGAGCTCGTGGACGAAGTCGGCGTCGAGCCAGGGCTTGTAGATCCGCAGCTCGGGGTTGGCCATCAGGCCGTAGCGGTAGAACCGCTCGATGTCGTTGCCCTTGAAGGTCGACCCGTCGCCCCAGATGTTGACGTTGTCGGCCTGCATGGCCCGCACCAGCATGGTGCCGGTCACCGCACGGCCCAGCGGCGTGGTGTTGAAGTAGGCGCGACCGCCGGAACGGATGTGGAAGGCGCCGCAGGCGAGCGCGGCCAGGCCCTCCTCGACCAACTGCGGCTTGATGTCGATGGCGCGCGCGATCTCCGCGCCGTAGGCCATCGCACGGTCCGGGACCCCGGAGATGTCGGGCTCGTCGTACTGCCCGATGTCGGCGGTGTAGGTGCACGGGACCGCGCCCTTGTCGCGCATCCAGGCGACCGCCACGGAGGTGTCGAGACCTCCGGAGAAGGCGATGCCGACGCGCTCACCCTTGGGAAGGGAGGTCAGGACCTTGCTCACGAGATGTTGCTCCTTGCTCTGAAAGCTCTATTGGATGTCTGTCGTCTTGCCGGCGAGGCTGAGGAAACGCTCGACGAGCGCCGCTCCGCCCTTCGGCTCGCGGCCGATGACGAGCACGGTGTCGTCACCGGCGATGGTGCCCAGGATGTCGGGATACTCGGCCCGGTCGATCGCGGAGGCGAAGTACTGGGCTCCGCCCGCAGGGGTACGCAGCACCACCAGGTTCGCACTCCCGTCCGCGCTCACCAGCAGCTCGCGGGCGAGGCGGCCGAGCTTGCTGCGTCCGCTGGCGGACTCCCCTGGCGCCACCGCGGTGCGGTCGCCCCCTTCGCCGGGAACCGCGTAGACCAGTGCACCGGAGGGAGCCCGCACCTTCACCGCGTCGAGCTCGTCCAGATCACGCGAGAGCGTCGCCTGGGTGACGTTGACCCCGTGGGCGAGCAGCGCCTCGGAGAGCTCGGTCTGCGACCGGATCTCCCGGCTCCAGATGATGTCGACGATCAAGGACTGTCGGGCGCCCTTGGTGGCGGGCCGGTGGGTCTCGTTGGTGGTCATCGTCGCTCCCACAAGAAGGCCAGGATCGCCTTCTGCGCGTGGCGGCGGTTCTCGGCCTCGTCCCACACCAGGCTCTGCGGACCGTCCAGCACCTCGGCCTCGATCTCCTTGCCGCGGTAGGCCGGCAGGCAGTGGAGCACGACCGCTTCGGGGTCGGCGTGGCCGAGCAGCTCGGTGGTGAGCGCGTAGGGCGAGAACACCTCGACCCGGGCGGCCGCCTCGCTCTCCTTGCCCATCGAGACCCAGGTGTCGGTGATGAGTACGTCGGCCCCCGATGCCGCCGCGACCGGGTCGGACGTCACCGTGACAGAGCCACCGGTCTCCTCGGCGATCTCCTTGGCCCGGACCAGCACGTCCGCGTCGGGCGCGTAGCCCTCCGGCGCACCGAAACGGACGTGCATCCCGGCGGTGGCCCCGGCCAGTGCCCAGGAGTTGCCCATGTTGCAGGCCGCGTCGCCGAGGAAGGCCGCGGTGAGGCCCGACAGCGCTCCCTTGTGCTCCCGCAGCGTCTGCAGATCGGCGAGCAGCTGGCAGGGGTGGAAGTCGTCGGTGAGCGCGTTGACGACCGGGACGCCGGAGTGGGCGGCCATCTCCTCGAGGTCGCGCTGCGCGAACGTACGCCACACGATCTCACCCGCCTGCCGGCCGAGGACACGGGCCACGTCGGCGACGGACTCCCGCTCACCGATCCCGGCCAGGCGGCCGTCGACGAGCATCGAGTGGCCGCCGAGCTCGGCGATCCCGGAGGAGAAAGATGCCTGCGTACGCAGCGTCGGCTTGTCGTAGATCGTGGCCACGGTCACCGGGCCGGCGAGCGGCTTGGCGGCGTACGGGTCCTGCTTCATCGCCGCCGCGAGCGCCAGCACCACGCCCTGCTCGGTCGGGGTGAGGTTCATCTCGGCTTCGGTCGCTGGCCGGTCCTCCCAGCCGACGGTGAGCATGCGGACGG
>NZ_JBHVKN010000146.1:0-12792 GCF_042798075.1 Nocardioides sp. NPDC057772 | reverse complement strand
GCACGCTCCGCGAGCGGATGTGGCAGCAGGGCCGCCTGGTGACCCGCGTCCGCGAGGGCCGCGAGAACGACCCGGCCGCTGCGAAGTGGACGAGGTTCTCGCGGTTGGAGAGGGAGAAGTCGCCGCGGATGGTGCCCGGCGCGGCCTTGCGGCCGTCGGTGGCGCCGTTGAGCGCGCGGACGACCTCGATCGCCTCGTCGCCCTCGAGGACGGCGGCGACGAGCGGGCCGGAGGTGACGAAGTCGCGCAGCGGCGGGTACCACGGCTGCTCGACGTGCTCGACGTAGTGCTCGTCGGCCAGACCCGCGTCGATGGTGCGGTGCTCCAGTTTCACGATCGAGAGGCCCTTGGCCTCGTAGCGGGACAGGATCTCCCCCACCAGGCCCCGGCGGACGGCGTCGGGCTTCAGGATCACGAACGTGCGCTGCGTCATGGGGGTGAGCGTATCGGGGCGGGCCCGTCCAGGCACGTTCGGGCCGGTCGCGCACGTACGGCGTGAAGTACGGCAGGATGGCGCCTCGTGACAACAACCCCATCAGCTCCGACGCTCGCAGACTCGATGGCCGCCATCCCGGCCCGCATCGCCGAAGATCTCGGGGTGCGCCCGGCGCAGGTGACGGCCGCGGTCGCCCTGCTCGACGAGGGCTCGACGGTGCCGTTCATCGCGCGCTACCGCAAGGAGGTGACCGGCGGCCTCGACGACGCCCAGCTGCGTACGTTGGAGGAGCGGCTCGGCTATCTGCGCGACCTGGAGGAGCGGCGTGCCGCCGTGCTCGCCGAGATCGCGAAGCAGGACAAGCTCACCCCCGAGCTGCAGGCCTCGATCCTCGCCGCCGACACCAAGGCGCGGCTGGAGGACATCTACCTGCCGTTCAAGCCGAAGCGGCGTACGAAGGCGATGATCGCCCGCGAGAACGGGCTCGAGCCGCTGGCCGACGGGCTGCTGGCCGACCCGTCGCTGGATCCCGCCGTCGAGGCCGAGAAATACCTCGGGGAGCAGGTCGCGGACGCGAAGGCCGCGCTCGACGGCGCCCGCGCGATCCTGGTCGAGCGGTTCGGCGAGGACGCCGACCTGATCGGCACGCTCCGCGAGCGGATGTGGCAGCAGGGCCGCCTGGTGACCCGCGTCCGCGAGGGCCGCGAGAACGACCCGGCCGCTGCGAAGTTCTCCGACTACTTCGACTTCTCCGAGTCGTACGCATCGCTCCCCTCGCACCGCACCCTGGCCGTCCTCCGGGCGGAGAAGGAGGAGGTGCTCGACGTCACCCTGTCGCCCTACGCCGAGGAGCCCGAGCCCGGCGAGGTGACCGACTACGAGCGTTCGATCGCTTCGCGTTTCGGGATCGTCGACTCCGGCCGCCCGGCCGACAAGTGGCTGGCCGAGACGGTGCGGTGGGCGTGGCGTACGCGAATCCTCTTCCGCCTCGAGCTCGACATGCGCACCCGGATCCGCACCGCTGCCGAGGAGGCGGCGATCGCGGTCTTCGCCGACAACCTGCGCGACCTGCTGCTGGCCGCACCGGCCGGCACGCGAGCGACCATGGGTCTCGACCCGGGCATCCGGACGGGCGTGAAGGTGGCCGTCGTGGACGCGACCGGGAAGGTCGTCGACACCTCGACGGTCTACCCGCACGAGCCGCGCCGCGACTGGGACGGCGCGCTCGCGACGCTGGCGTCGCTGGCGAAGAAGCACTCGGTCGACCTGATCGCGATCGGCAACGGCACCGCCTCGCGCGAGACCGACAAGCTCGCCGCCGACCTGCTGAAGCTGCTGCCGGACCAGAAGATGACCAAGGTGATGGTCTCCGAGGCGGGCGCCTCGGTCTACTCAGCCTCGGCCTACGCCTCCTCCGAGCTGCCGGACCTGGACGTCTCGCTGCGCGGAGCGGTGTCGATCGCCCGCCGTCTGCAGGACCCGCTGGCCGAGCTGGTGAAGATCGAGCCGAAGTCGATCGGTGTCGGGCAGTACCAGCACGACCTGCCTGAATACGGTCTCTCCAAGTCGCTGGACGCGGTCGTCGAGGACTGCGTGAACGGCGTCGGGGTCGACCTCAACACCGCCTCCGTTCCACTGCTGCGCCGCGTCTCGGGGATCACCGAGTCGCTGGCATCGGCGATCGTCGCCCACCGCGACGCCAACGGCCCGTTCCGGACCCGGCGCGAGCTCACCAAGGTCGCACGGCTCGGCCCGAAGGCGTTCGAGCAGGCGGCCGGGTTCCTCCGGATCCGTGGTGGCGACGACCCGCTCGACATGTCCGGCGTGCACCCGGAGGCCTATCCGGTGGTCAACCGCATCCTGGACAAGGCGTCGGCGGACATCGGGTCGCTGATCGGCAACACCTCTGCGCTGAAGTCGTTGAAGCCGTCGGAGTTCGTCGACGAGAAGTTCGGTCTGCCGACGGTCACCGACATCCTCGCCGAGCTCGAGAAGCCCGGTCGCGACCCGCGCCCGGAGTTCCGGACGGCGACGTTCTCCGAGTCGGTGCACGTGATCGCCGACCTGCGTCCCGGCATGGTCTTGGAGGGCACCGTCACCAACGTGGCCGCCTTCGGCGCCTTCGTCGACATCGGCGTGCATCAGGACGGCCTGGTCCACATCTCCGCGATGTCGGACAAGTTCGTCGAGGACCCGCGCGACGTGGTCCGCTCCGGCGACGTGGTGCGGGTGAAGGTTCTCGAGGTCGACGAGGCGCGCAAGCGGATCTCGCTCACCTTGCGGCTCAACGACGAGACTCCCGCCGGCGCGCCCGCGAAGGGCGAGTCCGGTGGCCGCCCGGGTCGGTCCGGCGGCCAGCGGGGCCAGGGCAGGGGTGGCTCCAAGGGCGGTGGCAAGAGCGGCGGGCGTCCCGGCGCCAACCGCGGCGGCCAGGGCGGCGGCCGCGGCTCGTCCGCTCCGGCCAACAGCGCCATGGCCGACGCTCTGCGCCGCGCGGGGCTCAGCTGAGCCGTCGGCCGTTCACCGAGTCACCTCGGCGAAGTGACGCCTCCTTCGTGGAACTCCACGAAGGAGGCGCGCGCTGACCGAGTTACCTCGGTGAGCATTCCGCGGCTCCCAGGCCGGCGGCCCGACGTACGACGTCCTCCGGCACCGGCCCGGTCGCATCATCGGAGGTGACCGGAGCACCGGCGACACGGTGGATCGGGATCACGCCGGCCCAGATCCCGGCCTCGATGTCCGCGGGATCGTCGACCGGCCCCTCGGCGCGCGCCTTCATCGACGCCTCCGCGAGCGGGAGAGCGAGCACGGCGGTCGCGGCGAGCTCCTTGCGGGTCGCCGGGCGCAGGGTCTCCCAGCGGCCGGGGATCATCTGGTCGACGACCAGTGCGAGGGCGCGCTCGCGCTCGTCCGGGTCCTCGACCAGGCGTGCGCGCCCGATGACGACGGCCGAGCGGTAGTTCATCGAGTGGTGGAACCCGCTGCGCGCCGCGACCAGACCGTCGAGCTCGGTGACCGTGACGCACACGTCGCGCTCGAGCGCCCGCGCGAGCCAGCCGGCGGCGACCGACCCGTGCAGGTAGATCGACCCGCCGTCGTCCGGACCGTCGAGATCGAAGCCGTACGCCGTGGGCAGGACGACCGGGTGGGCTTCCTCGCCCGACCCGACGGTCACGCCCAGGTGGGCGATGAGCGCCTCACCGAGGAAGGTGTGCAGGCGCTCGCGGTCGGCGACGGCGCGGTTCTTGCCGCGGCTGACCTGGGTGCGTGGAGTGGGTGACAACGTCGTGCTCATGGCACCATCGTGCTAGCGAAATGGCCTGCGGACACGGGCCAATTCCCGCCGACTCCGACAGGCCATTCGAATGCTTCCCGTGACCCTCGACCGCAGCTCCGGTGAGCCGCTGCCCGCCCAGCTCGCCGGCCAGGTCCGCTCCCTGGTGCTGGCCGGCACCCTCGCGACCGGCGACCGGCTGCCGTCGAGCCGCGCGCTCGCGGCAGATCTCGGCGTCTCGCGCGCCGTGACCGAGCAGGCCTACGACCAGCTCACCGCCGAGGGCTGGCTGGAGGCTCGCCGCGGCTCCGGGACGTACGTCACGCCCACCCGTCCCACCGACATGGCGTCCCGGCCGACGCCCGCGACCTCTCGCCCGACGCCGCCGACGTCTCCGCGCTTCGCGCAGTCACGCCCTCGCTCGGCGCGGGCGGACGAGCAGGCTCGCCGCTCGACCTCGCTCCGGTCGGCTCGGCTGGATACCGGCACCCCGTTCTTCGACCCTCGCCTGGAGCCGGGTTGGCGGCGGGCGTGGCGGGAGGTCTCGGTGGCCCCTCCCCCGCGCGGGTACGACGACCCGCGAGGGCTGAGGGAGTTGCGTGAGGCGCTGGCGGCACGGCTCGGGCGCACCCGCGGCCTCGAGGTCCACCCCGACGAGATCGTCGTGACCGCCGGCACCACCGACGGCCTCCGCGCGCTCCTGCCCGAGCTGAGACCGGGGCCGGTCGCGGTCGAGGACCCGGGCTACCGGGCCGCCGCGGAGACGGTGCTCACCTATGGACGTGAGGTCATCGACCTGCCGGCCGTGAAGCAGGTCGACGACCTGGGAGCGGCGGTCGCCGCGTACGTCACTCCGGCACACCAGCATCCCCTCGGACGGGTCATGCCTGCCGCCGACCGGTTGAGCCTCCTGGAGGCCGCCCGGCGCGCGGACGCGGTGGTGATCGAGGACGACTACGACTCGGAGTTCCGCTACGACGTCGCGCCGGTGCCCGCGATGGCGACGCTGGACCGCGACCGGGTGGTCTATCTCGGCACGGCGGCGAAGTCGGTGGTGCCGACGCTACGGCTGGGCTGGCTGGTCGCGCCACCTGCTCTCCACGAGCTGATCCTGCGCCGCCGCAGCATCACCCACGCCGGCGCCGCCTGGCCCTCGCAGCGCGCGCTGCTCACGCTGCTCCGCGACGGCTGGTTGGACAGGGCCGTGCGATCAGCACGCCGCGTCTACGCCGAGCGCGCCCCCAAGGTCGCCGAGGCCATGGCGCCGCACGCGAGGCTTGCCGGCCCACTGGCGGGCATGTACTCCACCTGGCTGCTCCCCCAGCCCGACGCCGTGCGTGCTCGCGACGCCGCCAGAGCGGCCGGATTCGAGATCAACCTGCTCTCGGCGTACGCCCGAAGCAGCGGCCTGACCGGCCTGGTGATCGGCTTCGGTGGCGTCACCGACGCCGAGCTGGAGCAGGCCCTCGCCGCCATCACGGCTGCACTCGACCGCTAACGACCCGGCGCGTCGTCCTCGATCAGGTCGAAGAGGTTCTCCAGGCTGTCCGGGTCGTCCTCGCCGCCACCGACGGCCCACCCAGAGCTGGTACGCCGCAGCTGCGCGCCCACGAGCCGGCATGACTCCCCGGCCTTGTGCGCGTAGTGGGCCGTCCGCGTCCGCGGCCGGCGCAGCACCAGCGCGTTCCCGCAGGCCGGGCACAGCGCCCAGTCGGCCGCGGTCTCGTCCGTCGCCATCTGCAGCTCGTCGGGCTCGTCCACGGCAACCAAGGCTAGACCTCTTCCTCGGTCTCGTGCTCGGCGACGATCCGGTCGTACGCCTCGAACGCCGCCGCACGCTCACGCTCGATCTTGCGCCCGAGGATGTCGGCCATGCCCCACAGCACCGCGAAGATCACGCCGACGACGAACATGATCGTGATCAGAAAGCCCATCCCGATCGCGACCACCTGCAGCGCCCAGCCGATCCAGTAGGCCCACGGGCGGCGCAGCAGCCCGGCCACCACGATGCAGGCGACGAAGAAGCCGAGGCCCAGCGGGAGCGCCAGGCCGGCGGAGACCCCGCCGATCGAGATCATCACCGGCGCGGCCAGCGCGACCGCGAGACCCTCCATCGACACGATCGCGGCGCACATCCCGCGCCGCGGCGACTTCTCCCGCTCAGTCGCCATCAGCGTCCGCCTCCAGGTAGGCCTCCAGCTCGGGGTCGGCCGTCGGGACGACCCGGGCGGTCGCGGCGGAACCCGCGGCCGGACCACGGCTCCCGAGCAGCGCACGGGCCTCGCCGGCGGTGACCACGGAGCCGGTCACGAGCACCGCTCCCTCGGAGATCGAGCCGGAGTCGGCGGACTCCGAGAGGGCGAGCGCCGCGTCGATCGCGTCGGCCAGCCGCGGCACCACGGAGACCCGCTCCTCGCCGTAGAGGTCCACGGCCATCTTGGCCAGGTCGACGGCGGGCAGGGCACGCTCGGTGGAGTTCTGGGTGACGACGAGATGCTCGAGCGCCGGCTCGAAGGCCGCGAGCAGACCCTCGACGTCCTTGTCCCCCATCACGCCGATGACCCCGACGACCCCGGAGAACGAGAACGAGTCCTCGAGCGCCGCGACGGTCGCCTCGGCGCCGGCCGGGTTGTGGGCGGCGTCGATCAGGATCGTCGGGGACGACCGCACGATCTCCAGGCGCGCCGGCGAGTCGGCCTTCGCGAACGCGTCGCGGACGACCTCGTCGGAGAGCACGGTCTCGCCGAGGAACGCCTCGACCGCGGCCAGCGCCGCGGCGGCGTTCTGCGCCTGGTGGGCACCGTAGAGGGGCAGGAAGAGGTCCTCGTACGTCCCCCGCAGCCCGCGCAGCGTGACGATCTGCCCGCCCACGGCCGGGGTGCGCGACACGACGGCGTAGTCGGTGCCCTCCCAGAGCAGCCGGGCACCGACCTCGGCCGCGTGCTGGTCGAGCACGGCGGCGACCTCGACGGTCTGCTCGGCGATCACGGCGACGGCACCCGGCTTGATGATGCCGGCCTTCTCCCGGGCGATGGCTGCCGGTGTGTCCCCGAGGTACTTGGCGTGGTCGACCGCGATCGGCGTCACCACCGCCACATCGGCGTTCGCCACGTTCGTCGCATCCCAGCCGCCGCCGAGCCCGACCTCGACCACGGCCACGTCGACCGGGGCCTCGGCGAACTTCGCGTAGGCCATCCCGACCATCGTCTCGAAGAACGACAACGGGTGCGGCTGGTCGTCGTCGACCATGCCGAGGTAGTGGGCGACGTCGTTGAACGCCGCCACGAAGTCGTCGTCGGAGAGCGGCTCGCCGTCGATCGAGATCCGCTCGTTGATCCGCTCGACGTGCGGCGAGGTGAACCGACCCACCCGCAGATCGAGGGACCGCAGCAGCGTGTCGATCATCCGGGACGTGGAGGTCTTGCCGTTGGTGCCGGTCAGCTGGACGACCCGGAAGGCGTCCTGCGGGTCGCCGAGGATCTCGAGCAGGGCCCGGATCCGGTCCAGCGACGGCTCCAGCCGGGTCTCGGGCCAACGCGACTGCAGCGCTTCCGAGACCTCTTCGATCGTGGCCGCCAGGCGCGGCTCGGGAGTCTCACTCATCGGGTCGAGTCTATGCGCCCGCCGCTTCCCAGCGAATCGCCGGACCCGCTACCCTCCCACTGATCTCGGACTGAACCCCATCCCCCCACAAGGTCCCCCATTCATGCGTACGCTCCGGGCTGCTCTCGCGGTCATGCTCCTGACCGGTGCTTACGTCCTGGCTGCCTTCGTGCTGGTCGGCCAACAGGTGGCCCCGCGACGCCGCCCCCGGGGCACGACCGACCCCGGCGGACTCGTCCTCACCGAGCAGGACCAGCCGGCGCTGTGGGCGGAGGTCCGCCAGCTGGCCGCCGCCGCGGGGACCCGCGCCCCCGACGAGATCCGCCTGGTGCCGGAGGTCAACGCGGCGGTCAGCGAGGAGACCAGCCTCCTCGGGCTCAGGACCGGGACCCGGCGCCTGTTCCTCGGCGTACCTCTGATGCAAGGCCTCTCCCGCAACCAGCTCCACGCGGTGCTCGCCCACGAGCTGGGTCACCACAGCACCACCCACACGCGGCTCGGCGCGCTCATCCACCGCAGCCGGCTGGCGATCGCCGAGGTCGCCGCCGGTCTCTCCAACCCGCTGGTGAAGCGGCCGTTCCGGACGTACGCCCGCATCTTCTTCGCCCTCACCCGGCCGCTCGCACACGCCCACGAGATCGACGCCGACCGGCTCAGCGCGCAGGTCGCCGGGCCGCGGACCGCCGCGGTCACGCTGCGTACGCTGCCGGCGCTCGGCGCGGCCTGGCGCATCTACCTGGAGCAGTACGTCGAGGCCGGCACCCACTACGGCCTGCGGCCCACGCGCTTCTTCGACAACTTCACCCATCTGATGAGCGACCCCGAGCGCCTCGAGGAGCTGTCCCGAATCAGCGCGGCGCCGCCCGAGGCCCGCACCTCGGCCTACGACTCGCACCCGCCGCTTCCGGAGCGGATCGAGCGGCTCGAGGCGATGGCGGCCGCCGACCAGGCCGGCGAGGACAGGTCCGGCAACGCCACCAGCATCCTGCGGTACCCGTCCCAGAACTTCCTCGCCCTCGAGGACAAGACGTTCGCCGGCTCGGGCCTGACCCCGGCTCCCATGGCCGAGATCGTCACCGTCGCCGGTGCCCGTGCCGCGGCGGTCGACGCCGAGACCCTGCTGAACGCGATGCGGGAGAACCAGATCGTGCCGGCCACCGTCCGCGGCGCCCTCGACCTGATCGCCTCCGGCAACCTCGACACCCTCCTGGACCTGGTCGAGGTCGGACCCACGATCGCGGAGCAGGCCGGCGACCAGGCCGAGGAGGCGAAGCGGAAGGTCATCGCCCGCCTTCTCGGTGCCGCCATCGCCCACGAGCTCGTAGGCGAGGACAAGGCCCGCTACGAGCTCAGCTGGGCCGGCCCGTGGCGGCTGGTCGACATCGCCGGCCAGGAGGTCGACCCCGAGAACCTCGCCTACGAGGCCCTCGGCTCCCCCGGCTACGCCGCCGCGCTGCGCGCCTGGGTGCATCAGCTCGAGGGGAAGGTCGACACCGAGGCGCAGGCACAGACCTCCGACTCACCGGCTGCGCCATCGATGCCCGACGGCTACATCGGCGCCTTGGCCCCGGTCTCCGGCGACGGCTTCCGTACGCTGCTGGTGACCGACACCGGCCTGATGCTGCTCAAGCCCTCCGGATCCGACCGCCTGGCCTCCGGCCTGGCCTCGGTGACCGCAGGCTCCCCCGGCCGGAAGCTGATCCAGCGTGCCTTGGACCGGCCGCCCGCCGAGCTCGCCGCCACCGCCAACGCCGCCTTCGTCCCTTGGGACCAGATCCGCGCCGTCCACCTCGTGCACGGCAGCAGCGGCCGCCGCTCGGCCGACATCACCACCGCCGCCGGCCAAGGCTGGTCGCTGCGCTGGACCGACGCCGCGGAGGTGGAGGGCCACGTCTGGCCCGCCGTCGACCACTACCTGGGCCGCCGCTTCACCGTCGACTGACCCGTCGAGTCGGCTCGTCATGACGAGCCGACTCGGCGGGGAATCTCGTCAGTTCGGGCCGACTCGGCGGTTCAGGGGACGAGCGTGTGGTTGGCGGAGTCGACGAGCGGGCGGAAGCCGATCTTGGCGTAGACGTGGTTGGAGACCGGGTTGTCCTTGTCCGTGTAGAGCGCTACCCGCGCTCCGGCGGCGAGCAGCTGCCGGCTCACCTCGGCCACCGCTGCGCTGGCGTAGCCATGGCCTCGTTGTGCCTTCGGGGTGTAGACCGGACCGATCCTGGCGACGCCGAACGCGGGAGCGTTGAAGCCGGTCAGGTGCACGGCCTCGCCGTCGCGCTCCCACAGCAGGATCCGGCCCTCGTCGATCCGCTTGCGGATGTCCTCGGCGTCGTGGTGCTCCTCGGCCTGCGCCCGGTCGGCGTTGCCGGCCTGCTCGCGGGCGGCCCGCCCGAAGTCGTTGAACCACTCCAGACAGATCTCCACGTCGGCGTACGTCGCCGTCCGCGGTCTCCCCAGGACACCGGTCGGCGTCGCCAGGTCGGCGAGCTCCCACAGCCGCGCCTCCAACGCAGCCTGGACGCTGCCGCCCCACAGCCTGGCCGACTCCTCGGCGACGAGGCGGGACGCCGGCAGCGAGCCGTTGGCGCCGCCCGGGTGCTCCCCGCGCGCGTACAACGCCCGGGCCAGCTCGCGCGCGGCGTCGTCCGGCATCGGGCACACGAAGAGCGGGTAGGGCGCGAACGGTGCCGTACGCATCGCGACCCCGACCACCTCGCCGTCCAGGCTCGCGGTCGCCCACCACTCGTACGGATGGCCCTCCGGACCCCGTCGGGCGGTCCGCTCGGCCACGGTCGCGACCACGCTGACGACCACCGGGTCGGCGGCCAGGTGGCCACCCGCAACCTTCAGGAAGTCGGCCGGATCGGAGTAGAAGTCGATACGCGGCGGGGCTGGGCTCATGACCGAAGCATGGCGAGCGCGCGACGCCGGTCTCAACCGGTTTCGCGCCAGGAACCGTGCCCCCATAGGATTTGGTCCCATGACTGAGACCACGCCCACGCAGACCGCACCGGAGACGAATACGCCCGCTGAGCAGCGCGTAGTCGCCGTACCGGACAAGCCGGTCCTCGAGGGCCTGGAGGCCAAGTGGGCCGAGCGGTGGAAGAACGACAAGACCTACGCCTTCGACCGCACCCAGCCGCGGGAGAACGTCTACTCGATCGACACCCCGCCGCCGACCGTCTCCGGCAGCCTCCACGTCGGCCACGTCTTCTCCTACACCCACCCCGACCTGATCGCCCGCTTCCAGCGGATGAACGGCAAGTCGGTCTTCTACCCGATCGGCTGGGACGACAACGGCCTGCCGACCGAGCGCCGCGTCCAGAACTACTTCGGCGTCCGCTGCGACCCGAGCCTGCCCTACGACCCCGACTTCACCCCGCCGGAGAAGCCTGACCCGAAGCGGCAGATCTCGATCAGTCGGCCCAACTTCGTCGAGCTGTGCAACCAGCTGGTCGTCGAGGACGAGAAGGTCTTCGAGGACCTGTGGCGCACGCTGGGTCTCTCCTTCGACTGGGACCAGCAGTACACGACCATCGGCAAGGTCTCACAGACCGCCTCGCAGAAGGCGTTCCTGCGCAACCTCGCCCGCGGCGAGGCCTACCTGCAGGAGGCGCCGACCCTGTGGGACGTCACCTTCCAGACCGCGGTCGCCCAGGCCGAGCTGGAGGCCAAGGACTACCCCGGCTTCTTCCACCGCGTCGCCTTCCACAAGGCCGACGGCACCCCGGTCCACATCGAGACCACCCGTCCCGAGCTGATCCCGAGCGTCGTCGCGCTGATCGCCCACCCCGACGACGACCGCTACAAGGACCTGTTCGGCAGCACCGTCACCAGCCCGATCTTCGGGGTCGAGATCCCCGTCCTGGCCCACGAGGCCGCGGAGATGGACAAGGGCGCCGGCATCGCGATGTGCTGCACCTGGGGTGACCTCACCGACGTCCAGTGGTGGCGCGAGCTCAACCTTCCTGCCCGTGCGCTGATCGGTCGCGACGGCCGCTTCGCCCGCGAGACCCCGGAATGGATCACCACCGAGGCCGGCGTCGCTGCGTACGAGGAGCTCAAGGGCAAGACCGTCCACTCGGCCCGCGAGGCCGTCGTCGCGATGATCCGCGAGTCCGGCGACCTCGACGGCGAGCCGAAGAAGACCCAGCGGATGGCCAACTTCTACGAGCGCGGCGACAAGCCCCTCGAGATCGTCGCCAGCCGGCAGTGGTACATCACCAACGGCGGCCGCAACCCCGAGCTGCGCGAGCAGCTGCTGGCCCGCGGCGGCCAGCTGTCGTGGCTGCCCGAGCACATGCGTCACCGCTACGACAACTGGGTCGGCGGCCTCAACGGCGACTGGCTGATCTCCCGCCAGCGTTTCTTCGGCATCCCGTTCCCGGTCTGGTACGCACTCGACGCCGAGGGCAACCCCGACTACGACAAGCCGCTGCTGCCGAGCGAGGACCAGCTGCCGATCGACCCGTCTACGGACGTCCCGGCCGGCTACGAGGAGGCGCAGCGCGGCAAGCCGGGCGGCTTCCAGGGTGACCCGGACGTGATGGACACCTGGGCGACCTCGTCGCTGACCCCGCAGATCGCCGGCGGCTGGGAGGCCGACCCCGACCTGTTCAGCCGGGTCTACCCGATGGACCTGTGCACGCAGAGCCACGAGATCATCCGCACCTGGCTCTTCGGCCGCATCGTCCGCGCCCACCTCGAGGACGGCACCGTCCCGTGGAGCCATGCCATGATCGCCGGCTGGATCCTCGACCCCGACCGCAAGAAGATGTCGAAGTCGAAGGGCAACGTCGTCGTCCCGACCGAGATCCTCGACAAGTTCGGCGCCGATGCGGTCCGCTGGCGCGCCGCGCTGACCCGCCCCGGCATGGACTCGCCGTTCGACGAGACCCAGATGAAGGTCGGCCGCCGACTGGCGATGAAGATCCTCAACGCCTCCAAGTTCGTCCTCGGCAACGTCGGTGCGACCACGCTCAACCCGGTCGCGATCACCCAGCCGGTCGACTGTGCGCTGATGGCCCGCCTCAAGGAGACGATCACCAAGGCGACCGACGCCTTCACCGCCTACGACTACTCGACGGCCCTGGAGACCTCGGAGAAGTTCTTCTGGGAGTTCTGCGACGACTACCTCGAGCTGGTCAAGGAACGCGCCTACGACGAGGACGGCGGCCTCGCCACCGAGTCCGCCCGCGCGACCCTGGCCACGGCCCTCCACGTCCAGCTGCGCCTGCTCGCCCCGTTCCTCCCGTACGTCACCGAGGAGGTCTGGTCGTGGTGGCAGGCCGGTTCGATCCACACGTCCGCGTGGCCGCGTGAGCTCGAGCTCGGCACGGCCGCGGCCGCCGACCCGGCCGCGCTCGATGCCGTCGCGGCGACCCTGACCGGGATCCGCGGCGCCAAGTCGACGGCGAAGGTGAAGATGCGTCACCCGCTGGCCAAGGCCGAGGTCACCGGTCCGGCCAAGCTGGTCAAG
>NZ_JBHVKN010000145.1:0-13005 GCF_042798075.1 Nocardioides sp. NPDC057772 | reverse complement strand
CAAGCGGTGGCAAAGGCCAGAACCCGATCAGCGAGCTGGTGCTGATGGGAGTCGAACAGCAGAGCACCGGTGGCGACACCGAGCTGACCGACCGCACCGAGCAGCTCGGTCCGGAGCCGCGGCGGGCACGGCAGCTTCAGCAGGTTCGCCGCGCGGCTCATCTCGGATGAGACGGCGTGACCAATCTGCTCGCTCCCGTGCGCATGGGACCACGAGCTGAAGAACTCCCCGGCGGAGCGCAGGCGAGCAATATCAGCCTTACTGACCGTCGCCCTCGGGGCCAGAGCCTCCAGCTCGTGCGCAATCCCATCGAGCGATGCACCCATCCCAACGGCACCGACCGCACCGAGGGTCTGGAGAAACTGGCGGCGGTCCGGCGCCGGCGTGCGCCCGCGACGCGGCGTATCGGGCGACGGATGATCCTCGTCGAGTTTGTCTGGCAGGTCGTTGGATGCCCCCGCTTGTTCGAACCGAGCCTTGGCGGCGTCGTCTGCCTGGGCCAGGGCAGTGTCGAGGATGGCCTGCATGTGGGGCCTCGGCTCACGTGCGGCGCCCGCCTGTTCCCACTTCGAAACGGTCCGGTGAGGGACACCGAGGTGGTCGGCGAACTCGCGCAGGCTCATGCGCAGTGCGACTTTGCGCAGCCGCCGTGCATCCGCTCCCGTCCACGTATCCACCTCCGCATTGAACCAGGTTCGAGCGACGAAGGGGAGCACTTGGGCGGCGGAAGGGCGGCAGCAGGACGTTCCAGGGGACTCTGTTTCTGACGAGGCTTGTGAAGGTCCGGGGCGCCGAAGGGTTTCCTACAACTTGCGGCGGTGTCCGGGCACCAACCTGCCAACCACACCCGACGGAGTCTCGATGAGTTCCGCAGCCAGACGTCCTCGCCCCGGCCGGCCCCGGCATATCCCGCCAGTCGACAGCAACCTGTCGCCTCGCGAGCAGATTCTCGACGTGTGCGCCCGACTGTTCACGCAGTATGGTTACGCTGCTACCTCCACGAGAGACATTGCCGACGCGGTCGGGATCAGACAGGCGTCGCTGTACTACCACTTCGCCGGGAAGCCCGGAATCCTGGAGGAACTACTCGCACGGACCGTGCGGCCCACCATCGACCTGCTCGACAGGATCGAGGCCGTCGCCGATGAGTACGGCGCAGCAAGCGCGTTGTATGCCTTAGTGATGGTCGACACGGCCACCCTTGCGAAGGCCCCGCACAACTGCGGTCGGCTGCCTTCGTTCCCCGACGTGCGTTCGCAGGAGGAGTGGCAGCCGTACAAGCTGATCCACCGCGACCTCGTCATAGCCTACGACCGGCTCGGTCGTCAGGTCGCCGGCAAGGACGTCAACGGAACTTGGATCGAGAACCTGGTCGAGATCGTGGTGGCCAACCGCGCCGAAGGGCTGATCGTTGATGAGGCCGAGCGCCACATAGTGGCGACGAGCGTGCTCAGGGCCTGCGGAGCCACCCACGAGCAGATCACCACCGCGAAGGCCGTTGCCTGGGCCGAACTGCTCGACGAGTAGCCAGCCCTCTCAAACACCCGGCCGGACTTTGAGCGCGGATGCCTGGGCGATGAACATCGAGGAGTGCGGCCGTCGGGTCGGTGACCTGTGGCGGGCGGGATCCATTGAGGGTGGCATCCGTGGGATCCTGGCGCGCGTCGTGATCTTCCACTGGAACCGCATCGGCCTCCAGGTCCGGCAGCAATCATTCCCTGGCCGCTACAGCTCGGGACGCGTTCTTCGGTGACGCGGAGTGACACCGGACGGTCAGAGGACGCACTGTCCAGTGCCGTGCCTACGTGGACCCCTGGCAACATCGGGCCGGTTCGCCGAAATGTTTGCCGACCAGGTGTAGGTATGGATTGGAACGACTCAGAGACGGCGAGCATGCTCGTCGGCAGTGCCCGCCAGCTGGCCAAAGGGCTCGTACGTCCCCTCGGCCACCGCTGGGACCACAGTCGGGCCGCCGTAACGCGGGTCGGAGAGCTCGGCTCGAATTTTCCCTGCGGCAGACCGGGATAACCCGTCGCTATTCAGTCTGGAGAAGATCACGGGCGACAGATCCGAGCAGCGCCTGCCCGTTGCTCGTGATCGGTTCTTCGACGCTCGTGATGGGCATCAGGTCTCGGGCCGCGCGGATCAGTCGGCCGCCGATGCCTCGGCGACGCCACGCGGCTGCGGTCCAGATGTGGGCCAGGGATTCGTACTCGCCGTCATCGTCGCGGTCGTGGAAGACCGCGAAACCGACCAGGTTGCCGCGAAAGGTTCCGCCGTTCAACCCGTATGGACTCGCGGCGATGATCCAGACGCCGGCTTGGTCGGGTGGGGTATCCCAACGGGTCTCGCGCTTGTACGCCAGTGCTGCTTGCGCCGGCGCTGTGTCCTTCCAGTCGACGTTGTCGGAACTCCACCTGGTCAAGCAGTCTGCCCCCGCTGGATCACTGAGGGTGCCCTCGTCCATGTCGACGGTCATGACGATGAGCGATGGGAAGTCTTCCTCGTCTGTTATCGTTCCAGGCCAGGTCATCCGCGGGCCTCTTTCGGCGATGATCGCTTCGTTGGCCAGGCTGTAGAGCCAATCGAGGTCATCGACGACATGCGCGAGAAATTCATCATCTCCCGCCGTCATGGCGGTGGGCGGCAGGATCCCACGAAGAGCGCGGTGCACCTCACGGATCGGACCATCCAGTTCGGAAGTGTAGTGCGGGGACTTCTTGATCATGTTGCCCATCTCTCCATCGGGTCGGCTCTGCGTGAGCCAAGCTATGTCCTGAATCGGACAAGTTCAGGGAGGTTGTAGTCACCGGGGCTGGTGTCGCCGCATCACTGGAATTGGTTGCCGATGCCGATGAGCCAGTTCGCCCAGGCGAGTGCGCCGCCGACGAGAACGGCGCCGGCCAAGGAAACAACGAGACCGGTCTTCGCCTTGTCGGCTGCGTGCCAGCTTCCGCGGGAGGAAGCTATCGCCCATGCTGCGGCGCAAACGATGAGCATGAGCACCGAGGTGAGCAGGCCGTAGGTCAGCAGCGCCCCGACGACGCGGCGAAGCTCAGATGCGTCGGCGACGGCTCCGAGATCGGGATAGACGCGGGAGGGTACGAGGCGGAGCGATGCCATGAACGGAAGGTGTGAGATCGCGGCCATGGACGGACCGAAGTAGCCTCGCAGGAGTCTTGGGTCTCCGGCGGGGCTGAGACCAATCATGCGGCGGTCGGGGCGCTTGTCAGCAACGTTGGCCAGAGGACGTGAGCGGTTCGATGAGGTCGACGGCGCCGTGGTCTGCAAGCCACGGCGCCGGGTCGATCGCAGACGCGTACGTTCCATCGTGCCGGATCTCGAAGTGCAGGTGGGGTCCGGTCGCCTTCCCGTCGGCTCCGACGTCGGCGATGTGCTGCCCGGCAACGACGACATCTCCTTCGCGGACATGGATGCCCTCGGCGTACATGTGGGCATAGCCTGAGAACACTCGGCGACCGGCGACGGTGTGCTCGATCAGGACCAGATGCGCGTAGCCGGACGAGACGGCGCCCGCGAAGACGACTCGGCCGTCCGCGATCGCCAGGATCGGCGTGCCGAGCGGTGCCGCGTAGTCGGTGCCGGAGTGGATGGTGTCGATGTGGGTGACCGGATCAGTGCGTGAGCCGTAGCCGCTGGACTTCGTCCAGGTCGTCGCTGGGAGCGGGAAGATGACGCGGGCCGTCTGGGTAACGGCCGGAGCCTTGCTAGCTTTGGACTGCGACGTCAACGCCTCGAGGATGGCGTCAGCGACCGGGGCATACCGGGCATACCGATCGGGAAAGGCTGAGACCTCGACCGCCTGGGCGGCGGCCCCAGGGCTCATCGAACGCCAGCCAGGGATGTCGAGGAGGCCGCGAGGTGAGCCACGGTTTGGGCCATGCGGGCCGCCGAAGAACGCCCGCGCCTGGTAGGTCGTCTCCATGAGCTGCGGGACCGTGCCCCAGCCTGTCGACGGTCTCATCTGGAAGAGGCCGAGCGAGTCGTGATCGCCGCCGTCTCCGTCGTTGGGGAATCGCGCGGACTCAGGGTAGGCGCCCGTGTTGGCGAGCATGCGAAGGCTTGATTCGGTGAGCGCGGCCATGAGAGCGATGCGTACGCCATCTCGGCCTACCCCCTTAGTCTGCCCACCGATCGTCACGATGGTCGCGGCCCTGGATAGCTGCATACGGTCGAGCGTCAGGTGGACGCCGTCGGCTGTGGTCACCGCCAGACTGTCAGGAACCTCGCCGACGCTGGGGCCGCAAGCACCGTCGCTCCCGAGTGCGGCGACAGCCAGTACGGCGACTCCCGAGAGGTAAGCCGTCGGTGAGAGGAACAGGACGAGCGCGAGCACGACGAGACCGATCTTCCGCATGACGCCAACCGGGTCAGGGGAGCGGATGGTTGAGCTGGGACAGGCGAAGCAGCTTGCATTCGTCGTACGTCGGGCGGCACGTGATGAACACCGTGAAAGTGACGCGTTCGACGGTCTGAGCCTGCTCGCCTTGCCAGATGCCTGAGCGGCGGCGGAGCCCCGAGACCGCGAAAGCCGTCGTGCCGGCGGCGAGCTCGCGGCCGGCGTCGTCGGCTCTTGTCTCGTCCCACGAGTCGGGGACGGCATAGGAATTGATATCGATCCACTGCCGGACGCGATAGCCGCGTAGGTCCGCCCACGAAGCAGGCGAGGGCAGGTACGTGGCCAGGTCGGTCACCAGACCTGCGGACTCCTCCCCAGACGGGTCGGCGACGGCAAGGATGCGGCCGGTGTAGTCCGAGAGGGGAATCGCCGTGGTCGTATCCCAGTCGAAGAGTGCGCTGGCGACCGAGACAGCGAACGTCTCCGGGTTGTCGGTCTTCTCGACGGGGCTGATGCTGGTCGTGCCTGGCGGCGATCTATGACCAGGATCCGTACGCGAAGCCGAGGGAGAATCGGCGGGGCTCGGCGCATTGCTCGGCCCTGCGAAAGCCAGGCAGGCACCGAGCATGGCAACGAAAGTTGCCAGGATTGCGATCGCGATGAGGATGCGGCGTGGCGGCATGGTTGTCCTCCTGAAGTAGAACGGTGCGCCGGCTAGGAATTGGCCGCCGGCGAGGTTGCATCGGGCTGGTCGGTGCGCGCTTGTCGTGCGGCGCGCGCGAAGTCGGTGGTGCCGGCGAGCACACTCTCGAAGAGCTCCCAGTCCGCGTCGCTGAGCGCGGGTCCGATCTCGGTGGGGTCGTAGTGCGTCCACCAGCCGTCCATCTCGGTCCATGTGATGACGAAGGCACGAGCTGACCACGCGGTGGGCTTGGGGCGTCGTGACCGGGGCTGATGGATCCGGTCGATGGCTTCTTGGGCGATCGTGGCGAGACCTGGCTTGTCTGCTGCGCTGGCAACCTGGCGGACGGTCCGGTGCGCAGCGCTGACCGACGCTCCCTCGTCGATCGCATTCAGGGACTCGGCTGCGACCTGGCGTACTGCTTCTGGCATCTCACTCGCCGTAGCGACATCCTGGATCTCGCCGATGCGGTCCAGGCGCTGGTGGGAGTCGGCGCCGGTGATAGCGGTCGACGCCTGCGCACGGGTCTTGCCCGGTGACGGTGGTGTTGAATCAACACCACCGTGGCTTCCCGTGTGGTCTGCCTGAGCGCCGAAGCGGGTCGCCGCCTGTCGGCGGGCAGCGTCTTCCTCCATGACCTGTTTGAGCTCGCGGTAGAGCTCGGCGGCCTCGGTGGGGGAGAAGGGCTTGTGGAGAAGGTTCTCGTCCTTGAGCGCGAAGAGCTGGTTGAGTTGGTCCGAGATGCCAGAGCGCACCCAGACTCGTACGCTGCGCCAGCCGAGCCGCTTGACGGCCTCGAGTCGGCGGCGGCCGCACAGGAGCGCGCCATCGGGCGCGATGGTGATGGGTTGGAGCAATCCGAGGTGCTCGATGGATGCCATCAGCTTGTCGATGTCGCCCAGGTCGTTGCGGTGGCGTACGCCGACGGTAATGGAGTCGACGGTGCGCTCCAGCTCGATGTAGCCCCAGTCAGACA
Source organism: Nocardioides sp. NPDC057772 (assembly GCF_042798075.1). Lineage (NCBI taxonomy): Bacteria > Bacillati > Actinomycetota > Actinomycetes > Propionibacteriales > Nocardioidaceae > Nocardioides > Nocardioides sp. NPDC057772. The sequence continues at coordinate 6,987 of NZ_JBHVKN010000145.1, read as the reverse complement.
TGAGCCGGCCCTCGCTGGACTTGAGTTGCGGTGCGGGAGAGAGCGACGACCAGCTGGTCGTCGTCGAGCACCTCCTGCGGGCTGAATCCCAGAGCGAGTCGCTGGAGGAGTCCCCGGCCGGAGGCGGTCTGAGCACGCTCGGGGTTCGGGCTGCCCAGCACGATCCGCAGGGTTGTCGCCCAGCTGCGTCGGTCCAGGTCGAGAGCTGCTCGAGCGGCATGGTCTCGCCGCAGAGTCTGGTGAGCAGTCGGCCGTGAACCTGACACCGTCAGTCGACCACAGATGCAGTCGATCGTGGCTCGCGCGCTGTCCTCAGGCCAGCCGAAGGCGACGAAGATGGCAACCGCCATGTCTGCGGCAACATAGGCGCCGGTGCCTGGACCATCCAGATCGTGGTGGCCATCCAGCCGGTTGAGGAGCTCGTCCTCATCGGTCTGCCACCGGAAGGCCGGGTGGTAGTCGTAGACCGGATTCTCCCGATCACTGAACCGCTCGGCGTCGTGGTACGCGGTCATCTCGGCCCGTCGAGCCCGCATCGTCGAGCACAACAGCCCCTCAGCCCGTTCCTCGGCGATCATCGTGATCTGGACGGCTCGCGTGACCACCGCCCACGGATCCGTCGCGTTCCGCGCAGCGGACGTGAGCATCACTTCGTACGCCGCGCTGGCTGCGTCCTCGGGCTCCTGGCGGTGGCGGCGGGCGAGTGCGGCGTACTTGTCGATCGTGTAGCGGACGAGCTCAGCAGCCTCGGGGTCGTCGACCCAGGATCCTTCGCCGGCGTCGTGCAACCGCCTGAGAAGCGCTCGCAGACCCTCTGGGGTGGTGAACGGCGCGAGCACGACATCGCTGGTCATAGCCCGATCCGTTCTCGTGACACCGACGACCGTGTCGGTGTCGTGTGGGTCGGCGGCAGGTCCGCGATCGCTCGTCGGCTCACCCTCGCTCGGATCCTCGTGGCGACCGCACCTGGTGTACGGCGAGTCGACTGCGCGACCTGCCGCTGAGCGTCGATGCCGAATCGGGCGTACTTGCTCCCGACCATCCCGGGAAGGTCGCTGGGCCGCACCCACATGACGGACTTGTTGCGCGCGATATCGGGCTTCGCCTGCCGCTGGGAAGGATCGCCGTGCACGGCCAGATGGGACGGTTCCGTCGTCGCGCCGGCGTCGGGCTGGACTGGATCCGGCTCGGGGACGGTGTGCCGGACGTACGGCTGGTCGGTGTTCATATCGCCACCGCCTCACTCGTCCGGGTAGGGCCCCGGCCGCTCCCACGGGTCTGCTGCGGACCGAGCCGGGAGGCGATTCGGTACGCGGATCGGATCGTCGACTCGGCCTCTCGACTCGGGAGGCCGGCGGTCTGTGCCGCATCACCGAGCATGGACACCGCGACGTCGTACCGTTGTCCGCCCTCAGCCATCCGGCAGGCTGCCCAGAACAAGCTCTGGTTCCTCGCGCCCTCCGGGCGCGTGGCGACCCAGTGAGCGAGCCGGTCGGGTCGAGCGTCGCCGAGCGTCAGCGCTGCCGGCGGGCGTACGGCTCTCGGCGGGTCCAGGAAGCGACGAAGTGCATCAGAGTCGAGCGGACGAGCCTGGTGCTGCGCGACAGCGATGACCTGGTAGGCGCGGCTGGTCGCGTCGGAGTTGGAGATCCGCGAGGGCGGCGCGATGACGTAGCCACCGTCCCCGCGGAAGTCGAGATGCTGCCCGGGCAGTGACCACGACCGCATCTCCGGATCGATCGGCCGGAAGTAGGCGTGCAAGCCGCCAGACGGCGTACGCACCAGCCAGCTCCACCGGTCCACGAGTCCAGCTCGTCCCGCTCGGTCGAACGCGGCGAACCCGGTCCGGTCGCCATGCACATCGACGTCGACCGCGGCGAGTCCGCTCGCGGCGCCGGTAGGGATGCCGATGTTCGCGTCAGGATGACGCTGCCACCAGCGCTGGACCTGGCGGATGCTGATGGAAGCGTCCTTGAACCCGCGTAGCGTGAGCGGTTCCTTGCCGCCCGGTACGCATGGGAACACAGGGATCCTGGTGGTCGCGAGCGCGACCGCCGCATCCTTCAAGCTGCCCGCCGCTGCGGCATCGCGCATCGTCTGTGGCGACCAATGCGGGGTGAGGTTGGGTGCGTCGTTCATGCCCACCACGCTGGGACGCGCCCCTCCCGCACCTTCTCACCGGTGAGGTGCCGTGAGGCTGGCAGGAGTCGCGTTTAGGCAGGTCAGGAGGCTTCCTGAAGTGGCTGGACGTGCCGGGATCACAACCGTCGCCAGCATCCGCGGCGCGCAACTTGTCGGTGCTCACGACCATACTCACGGCCAAGGAAGTGCAGGCTCACGACGAAGGCAGAAGGATGACTCGGGCGTCATATATTCAGCGCGGTGCGATCGCGTTAGTTGGTGCAGTAACTGTGGGGACGATCGTGACCCTGATCGGACCGCGTCGTGTGACGCGTCAAAGAGATCGGAGCACGGATAGGGCTGATCGGCCGCAGTCATCGCCAATGAACAGACCGCGGGCGAACAACGCGCGATCAGATCGAACGTCCTCAGCATCGCAGTTCGGCATAGCCAGCGGCGCGACCGTCGTCTTCTTGTATGGAGCGGTGGTCGCGGCAGCGATCCGGGCGATGTACGCGCAGTTTCACCATCTCGACTCAGAAATCTTTGGCCGACCTGTACTCCGCAGCGTCTGGCACACCGCCCATCCCCTTGATGTCGAAGGGATCGTGGCGCTGGCGGCGCTCCACCTTGGTGTCGCTGCAGCTCTCTTCATCGCAACCGCGCTCGGTGCCTCTGACCGTCTACCTCCGGCTCTTGAGGACCGCATGATCGCGACGCACTGGCTCGCTTCAGGTGTTGGCCTGCTCGGGGTCGTCGGCTTCTTCCTTCTCATTCCAGACGCAATCCAGAGCGACGCCCCACCTGCGATGCTCGCTGTCTGCGTGGCAACCGCTGTCATCAGCGCAGTCATGACAGCCATCAATGGCCCTAGGGCGACCGAGCTCGAACGATGGGCTTCGGCTGAGGAGGCCAAGATCGAGCAGGTCAGAGCAACGATATCGAGACTTCAACTGAACGGGATCCGGCTGTCTCCGCGACGGGGCAGGTTCCTCCATCGAGTCTTGGTCTGGATGCGTACGCCAGATGAGGATGCAGACACCCACGTCCGCATGCTCGAGTCCATCAACTGGCTGGCTGTCACCGTTCCTGTGGCCGCCGGTGTATTGGGATCAGTTGCCGTCGGCTTCATTTCTGATCGCGCCATCGGCCTCCTCATCCTTACTTTCTTTCTGATCGCACAAGCCTTTGCTGTGGGCATCACGGTGAGCACCGCGAACACCACCTTGGTCCACGAGCGGCGCGGACGTTGGTACCCGGTGGGCGTCTCCTTCTTCTGCATTCTTATGCCGGACATATTGGTTCTGACGGGCAACCTCGCCGCGGTGGACTTGGCGACGACGTGGCTCGACGTGTGGATCATCGTCGGCGTGACGATCATCGAGCTCGCACTCGTCTGGTGGGTCTATCGCCGTATCGCCTATTCCCCGATTTGGATCCTTGGAGCTCTGATGATCGTTGAGCAGCGCGCCGTTCGCGCTGAAGAGCGGAACCTCGCCAGAGCGGAGCGGCACGGCACAGCGCGCTGAGGACCTCGTGCCCAGGCCGCTCAGCGCTGGCATCGTGAGCTTCCGACGAGCGTCAAACGCTATGGACGAGGGCAGATCGCGGCTGGGGTCAGCCTGCTTGCCTGCGATGAGCGAGGTGTCGAAGGTGCCGGTCGACGATCTCACGGGCACGTTCGGGAAGTTCGATGGGACCGAGGTCGTCGTCGCTGCGGTTGTAGATTTCATCCACGAGCTGCTGGGCGGCGAGAGTGACGTGGCCAGTAGTGGCCGCGACCTTGATCAGGTCGAGGCGCGCGGTCTCGTCGGCGGGAACGGCCTTGATTACGGCTTCGGCAGTTCGACGAGCGAGGTCGTGGTCACCAGTGGTCAACGCGTGGTCGATGACAGTGTGGGCGACGTCGACGATCGCGCACTGGGCAATGTGGTCGATCGCATCGTCGAGCAGCCAAGCCCAGCCGTTGTCGCGCTGGTTGCTGAACGGTGCGCCGGTGACGAGGTCAAGGGCCGCAGTGAGATCGCCGATGCCGTCGGCGCCGCGTGCTTGGGCTCGGGCCCGAAGACGACGGAACAGGTCGAGGTCGCAGAGGACGCCGCGTACACGGTAGATCGCCTTGGCGCCGCCATCTGCTTGTGCACTCTTCTGGGCGTTGGGCAGGTAGGGCTCGCCGGTATCTGGGTTAGTGCCAAGCCAAGCCCGCAGCATGGCGAGAACTGTGTAGATCCGGGCGGGTCTGATGTGGAACGCGTCTTGAATCTGGTCGGTGGTGACGCCCTCGGGGTGAATAACCAGATACGCGAGAACCTCGACGTAGTAGGGCTTGCGGTCGGGCGGCCGTTCGCCGGGCGCCCTAGCGTTGAGCGGCCCGAGCAGGACGAGTTTCGGCACCCGCGCGTCAGGGTCGTTCCACCGGTGACGGTCTCGATCGAGGTGCGCGTCACCGTCAATGAGTTCGCGGCTGACGGCGGCCGGGACAAGCGGTGCCTCGGTCGCGACATCTTCTGCAGTGGTTGCCGACGCCTCGACGTAGGCTGCAGTGGGCCCAGCAAGGACGGCTTCGTTGCCAGCAGGTTCGGTCAGGTCAGCTGGCCGGGAATCCACCAGGTCGCTACGGACGGCCCCTGCCGAATCCGTCAGACTCTCGGTGACTGTCGTGGGTTCCGCGGTTGCCGGAATCGGCTCGTTGGTCGTGGCACGGGTTGCGTCCACGATCGCAGCACACGCCTTGGCCTCGTCCGGACTGAGCCCCGCGGCGTGAATGTCGAGATCCAGCGTCAGGGCGCGGAGCCGGCCGTCGATGCCGACTTCGAGGACGCACACAGCACCATGGGCGCCATCGCGTTCCGGATCTACGAGGACGACCGCGGCACCAGGTCTCCCAGGATGCTCGGCGATGATCTCCGAAACCGGACGAACGGTCTCAGCATGGTTGGCCGTTGTGAGAACGACCCGGAAGCGGTCTGGCCCGAGGTCACGGTCGACCGCGGCTGTCGGGTCGAGCTCGCTCGCAAGCCAGTCGAGGAACACGACGTCGTCATCAGCATGACTGTGCAGTCGGTCAGGGCTGAGCCCGTCCAGCTCCGCGCCGATCCCGAGCAGGTCGACGCGAGCGAGGCACGACCACGGGTTGATCGCGAGTTCTGCTGCCACGTAAGTCGCAAAGTCCATCGCGCGATCGCGGTCACCAGTGATGACGATCTCCTGCAGCTGCTCGAGGTTGACGAGCCAGTCCCGATCGTCGTCGTCCCGTCCGACTGCGACCAAGAGCGGGTACGCCGGTCGCTGGTCGTCGACGGTGACATCAGAGTCGAGCGGCGCTGACCAGGTCGTACCCTCCCCGTGCCATGGCCACGGCAGCTTGTCGACTGGATCGGCGAGATGGAGGGTGACGCTTCCATCGGCGACTTCAGCGCTCACGAGGTCGGGAGGAGCGGAGTCGACGGATAGCGTGCGGAGCGTCCGGTCGAGGTCGGTCACGTACGTCGCGCCGGTGTTCCCGACGAGATGGATGCTCTTGGCGACGGGGCGGAGTTCGCGGGGCGGGGGCGCGATCATGTGGCCAGGTCGTCGATGGCGCATCTGCGTACGGCGGAGCTGCCGCAGCACCAGCAGTAGTGACCCGGCGAGCACCGTGCCTGCCCCTGCGAGGCCCGGCAACAACCATCCGGGAGTCACCTCGGCATCAGTGTCGACGGCATCCGAGCCGCGCTGCGCACCGGCTTCCTCGCTGGGATGCGTGGCTACCGGTTGCCGGTTCGTTGGAGCCGGCGAAGAGGTGGGTCCAGATGGAGTGACTCCGGGAGCTGTCATCGGCGGAGGTTGGCGGGGTGGAGACGGGACAGGTGCCGGGCGCGCACCCTCATCAGGGGTGAGACTTGGCGCCTGTCCTGGGATTGTCAGCTTCCAGCCCGTGACGATGAGGTCAGGGTCGGTCAGCTGCCTACCGTCCCGCTGAACAGTGTCCTCAGATGCCTCGACGATCCTCGGGTATGCGTCGGCGTCTCCGAGCTCCGTCTCCGCGATCTCGGAGAGGGTGTCACCGGGCTCGACGACGTACGTCGCGGTCTCCTGAACCTCGACTTCAGGTGCTTCGTCGACCGGGATGAGCAGATCGGTGCCGGCGATGAGCCAGTCGGGCTGAGTCGCCAGGACCTCGCGGTTGAGCTCCACAATCTCGGTGTAGCGGCTGCCCCGGCCGAGGTGTGTCTGTGCGATCTTCCAGAGGCTGTCACCGCGTTTGACCTGGTAGTGCTTGGTCGTTCCATGGGGCGGGCCGGATGCCTCATAACTCTTCGTCAGAGCCGACGCAGTCCGTACCGGGCTGCTGACAGTCTCGGGCGACGGATCAACCTCCGCGGCAGCGGTGGCGACGGGAACGTAGGTGTTGGCCGCCGGAGCGCCGGAGTGGGCTGAGGGGACAGTGATGAAGAGCAGCGCGGCGGTGGCAACCAGGTTGTTCGCGGCGTTCTGGGGAAGCGTCAAGCCGGGGAGTCGTGGCGCGCGTAGGCCACGAACTTGAGACGGGATCGCGATGGCCACGGAGATGGTCCAGAGCCCCCAGAACAACCAAGCGAGGGCCGTGATCACTTGGAGCAGGAGGGAGCCGTCATCGGGCATCATCAGTCGGTCCCGGGTGAACTGGGTGAAGTCAGGAACCGCGTCGATCCGCAGCAGGAGGACCGGCGTGCCCGCGGTGAAGACGACGATCGCGATCGAGGCGATGAGTCCGCGGAGACGTACAGCGATATTCATCGTGGGACGCCTCCTAGGCTGCGTACGAGATGGGCGGTGGCCTCACCGTGGACCTTGAGCTTGGTGAGGCCGATGATCCCGAGGAACTTCGTGTTGTAGGTGTCGTTG
>NZ_JBHVKN010000144.1:0-13030 GCF_042798075.1 Nocardioides sp. NPDC057772 | reverse complement strand
GTGGTCGCCGCTAGGGTCGGGTGGATGAGTGAGACACCGTTCCTGGCCCCGGACGGCCAGACACGTTGCGCGTGGGCCGGAGGGGCGCCCGAGTTCCTGGACTACCACGACACGGAGTGGGGATTTCCGGCTGGTGGTGACGTGCGGCTCTTCGAGAAGATCTGCCTGGAGGGGTTCCAGAGCGGGCTGTCGTGGCGCACGATCCTCAACAAGGGACCAGCGTTCCGCGAGCTCTTCGAGGGGTTCGACTTCCATAAGGTCGCCGAGTTCGACGAAGGTGACGTCGAGCGCCTCCTGCAGGACGCCAGGATCATCCGTCATCGCGGCAAGATCGAGGCGGCGATCAACAACGCCCGCCGTGCGGTCGAGCTCGTCGAGGAGCGCGGGTCGCTGGCTGCGTACGTCTGGGACTTCGAGCCCGAGCCGCTGAAGGTGCCGGAGGTGGTGGCCACCTCGCCCGCCTCGGTGAGCCTGTCCAAGGACCTCAAGAAGCGCGGCTGGAAGTTCGTCGGGCCGACGACGATGTACGCGTTCATGCAGTCGATGGGGATCATCAACGACCACTCGCTCGACTGTGTGATCCGGGAGCGGGTCGAGGCCGAACGGGCGGCGTTCGTCAGGCCCTGACCTGTCCACAGTGCGGGGGCCGATCCCTCCCGGGAGCCAAGATGTGTTTAGGCTGTCCTAACTAAGCATTGCCTAACCCGAGGTGGTTTCCCCCGTGATCCGTCGATCTGTACTCATCGCAGCGAGCCTCGTGCTCGCTGCCACCGGCCTGGCTGCGTGCAGCACAGGCGCGACCGACTCCGCGGACAACTCCGCGGACTCCGCTTCGAAGGCAGACAAGGGCGCCTTCCCCGTGACCGTCGAGCACGCCTACGGCAGCACCGAGATCACCGAGGAGCCGACCAACGTCGCCACCATCGGCTGGTCGGACCACGACGTGGCGCTGTCGCTGGGCGTCGTCCCGGTCGCTGCCCAGGCGATCACCTGGGGCGGCAACGAGCAGCAGTCGACCGACTGGTTCGACGCGGAGCTGAAGGAGGTCGGCGGCAAGCAGCCGGTGCGCTACAACGCCGACACCAGCATCCCCTTCACCGAGATCAGCAAGGCGGCGCCCGACCTGATCCTGGCCACCAACTCGGGCATCACCGAGGCCGACTACAAGAAGCTCAGCGAGATCGCCCCGACCGTCGCCTTCCCCGGTGACCCGTGGCTGACCTCCTGGCAGGACTCGCTCGAGATGATCGGCAAGGCCACCGGCCGCGTCACCCTGTCCGAGGAGGTCGAGAAGGAGACCGAGGACAAGATCGCGCAGGCCCAGAAGGACCACCCGCAGATCGTCGGCGCCAGCTACCTGGTCACCGGTGTCCAGGACAACTCCAAGCTCGGCACCATCGGCCTCTACGGCGCCGGCGACGCCCGCCCGCAGATGCTCACCCAGCTCGGCATGGAGCTGGCCCCGGTCGCCGACAAGCTCGTGCCGAAGGGGCAGTTCTACACCGACGTCTCCGCGGAGAAGGCTCCCGAGCTGGAGTCGGAGGTGCTGATCAACCTCGGCTACACCGAGGGCAGCTTCGAGGCCCTGCAGAAGGACAAGCTGCTCAGCCAGATCCCGGCGATCAAGAACGGCCACTACCTGGACATCACTGACCAGCCGCTGTCCCTGACCTTCTCCGCCGCGAGCACCCTGTCGATCCCCTACTTCGTCGACGAGCTCGTTCCCTCGATCGCCGAGGCGGTCGACGGCGGGAAGGTCAACGTCACCGCGGCTGAGTGAAGTCCGCGTTGACCACCCCCACCCCCACGCCTCTCGCCCCGGCCGACCCGGCAGCAGCTGCAGCCGCGGTCGTCCGGGGTCGGAGGCTGCCCGGGGTCGGGCTGATCCTGGGGGTGCTGCTGCTCGCGGCGGTCGCCTCGGTCCTGCTCGGCGCCCAGTGGGCTCCGCCCACCGCTCTCTTCGACGACGGCAGCTTCGGACAGGCGATCCTGGAGAACCGGATCGCCCGCACCGCGATCGCCTTCGCCGTCGGCGGCGCGCTCGCGCTCGGCGGCGCCTGCTTGCAGGGACTCACCCGCAACCCGCTGGCCGACCCGGGGCTGCTCGGTCTCAACGCCGGTGCGGCCTTCGCGGTCGTCGTAGCACTCGTGTACGTCGGTGCCACCGGCCTCGACTCGCTGCTGTGGGCCGCCTTCATCGGCGCCGCCCTGGCCGCGGTCGTCGTGCACGGCATCGCCGCGATCGGCCGTGACGGCGCCACCCCCGCCAAGCTGGTGCTGGCCGGAGCGGCCCTGACCGCGGCCCTGACCAGCTGGACCAGTGGCATCCTGCTGATGGACCACAAGGGCCTGGAGGTCTTCCGCCAGTGGCAGGTCGGCACCATCGGCAGCGACTGGGGCGACCTCGCGATCTGTGCGCCCTTCCTCGCTGTGGGTGCTGTGATGGCGCTGCTGGGTGCTCGGGTCCTGGACGCGCTCGCGCTGGGTGACGACCTGGCCAAGGGGCTCGGTCGACGCACCGGCCTGGACCGGGTGTTCGTCGGCATCGCGGTGGTGCTGCTCAGCGGCACCGCCACCGCCCTGGTCGGCCCGGTCGCCTTCGTCGGCCTGGTCGTCCCGCACGCCGTACGTGCCCTGGTCGGTCCCAGCTACACCCTGGTGCTGCCGCTCTCGATCGCCGCCGGCGCCGCGCTCACCGCCATCGCCGACGCGCTCGGCCGGGTGGTGCTCCCGCCCACCGAGGTTCAGGTCGGCATCATGACGGCCGTCGTCGGCGTACCTGCCTTCGTGTGGTTCCTGCGACGTGGACGGATGGCCGGACTGTGAGCACAACTCACTCCGGACCCGCCCGGCCGGTCGATGTCGTACGCAAGGCCAGGCGGGCCCCGCGACGGCACCACGCCTTCGTGGTCGCCGGTCTGGCGCTGGTCCTCTTCGGGGCCTTCGTCGCCCGGGTGCTGCTCGGCAACTTCATCATCACCGTGCCCGACTTCTTCCGGATCCTCGGCGGGGCCGAGATCCCCGGTGCCACCTTCCTGCTGATGTCGGAGAAGCTGCCCCGGGCGATCCTCGGTGTGCTCGTCGGGGTCGCCTTCGGCAGTGCCGGCGCGGTCTTCCAGAGCACCCTGCGCAACCCGCTGGCCAGCCCCGACATCGTCGGAGTCTCGCTCGGGGCGAGCGCGTCGGCGGTCTTCGCGATCGTGGTGCTCGACCTGCAGGGGCTGGCTCTGAGCATCGCCGCGATCGTGGGCGCGATCGCGATCGCGGTGGCGGTCCGGCTCGTCGCAGGCTCCGACGGCAGCTACCGGCTCGTCCTCGTCGGCGTCACCGCCGCGGCCGCGATGACCGCGGTCGTCCACTATCTCTTCACCCGCGCCAACGAGTTCGACGCCCTGCTCGTGCTGCGCTGGCTGACCGGCGCGCTCAACGGTGTCACCTGGCCGACCATCTGGACGCTGCTGGGCTTCCTGCTGGTGCTCGTCCCGGCGCTGGCCTGGACCGCCCGCTCCGCCCAGATCCTCCAGCTCGGCCCGGACGTGGCCACCGGGCTGGGCGTCAGCCGGCGGCGTACGGATCTGCTGCTCCTGCTCGCCGTGCTGCTGACCGCTCTCGGCGTCGCCGCCGCCGGGCCGGTCGCCTTCGTCGCGTTCGTGGCCGGGCCGATCTCGCGGGCGCTCAACGGCGGGCGTACGACCCTGGTCGGCGCTGCGCTCGTCGGCGCCATCGTGATGGTGGCCGGCGACTACATCGCCGACTACGCGGTCCCCGGCGTCTCCTTCCCGGTCGGCGTCGTCACCGGTGCGTTCGGGGCGCCGTTCCTGTTGTGGTTGCTCGCCGCCGGGCGGGCTGGAAGGCGATGACATGAAAGAGGCCCAGATGAGACTCGCTGCGGAGAGGGTGAGCCTCGGCTACGGCGCGGACCCGGTCGTCGACCAGGTCTCGCTCGAGATCCCCGACGGGCTCACCACGGTGATCGTCGGCGCCAACGGCTGCGGGAAGTCCACCCTGCTGCGTGGGATGGCGCGGCTGTTGAAGCCGATCTCGGGGCAGGTCGTGCTCGACGGCAAGGCGGTCCACAAGCAGCCCACCCGCGCGGTGGCCAAGACGCTCGGTCTGATGCCGCAGTCGCCGGTCGCTCCCGAGGGCATCACCGTGGTCGACCTGGTCGGCCGCGGACGCCAACCCCACCGCAACGCGCTGCAGCGCTGGTCGGCCGAGGACGACGAGGCCGTCGCCGAGGCGCTCGAGCTGACGGACACGCTCGACCTCGCCGACCGGGTCGTCGACGAGCTCTCCGGCGGTCAACGGCAGCGGGTCTGGGTGGCGATGGCGCTCGCCCAGCAGACCGACCTGCTGCTCCTCGACGAGCCGACCACCTTCCTCGACGTCGCCCACCAGGTCGACCTGCTCGATCTCCTTCACGGCCTCCGTGAGACCCGGGGGACCACCGTCGTGATGGTGCTCCACGACCTCAACCTGGCGGCTCGTTACGCCGACCACCTGATCGCGATGAGCGGCGGCAAGGTCGCCGCCACCGGCACGCCCGCCGAGGTGGTGACCGCCGACCGCGTCGAGCAGGTCTTCGGGCTGGAGTGCCAGGTCATCCACGACCCCGTCTCGGGCACACCGCTGGTCGTCCCCATCGGACGCCACCACCGACCCGCAGCTCACCCCCACGCACAAGGAGCCTGACATGCCCATCCTCGCCCGCGTCTCGGTTCGCTCCGTCGAGCGCCTCTCCCCGTCCTTCGCCCGGATCGAGCTGGTCGGCGACGACCTGGCCGACCTCGGCAACGACGGCCCCACCCTCGACCAGCGCATCAAGCTCTTCTTCCCTGCCGCGCCGGGTGCCGGGCTGCCCGAGCTCTCGGCCGAGGACTGGTACGCCGAGTGGCTCGCCCTCCCCGACGACGAGCGCCCGCGGATGCGCACCTACACGATCCGCTCGATCGAGGGGGAGGGCATCGAGAAGCGTCTGTACGTCGACTTCGTGCTGCACCCCGGAGCGCACGGTCCCGGGTCCGACTGGGCCGGCGCGGCCAAGCCCGGTGACGAGATCCTGGTCGCCGGGCCCAAGCTCGGTGAGCCCTACGGCGGGATCGAGTGGCTCCCCGGGGACGCGACCCGGCTGCTCCTGGTCGGCGACGAGACCGCCGTCCCGGCGGTGGTCTCGATCATCGAGTCCCTGCCGGCGGATGCCACCGGTTCGGTGTTCCTGGAGGTGCCGGTCGCCGGTGACGTACAGGACGTGTCAGCGCCTGAGGGACTGAAGGTCACCTGGCTGCCGCGGGAGGGCGCGCCCGTGGGGGGACCGGCGCTGGCCGCCGTGGGCGGTCTGCTCGGCTTCGAGGCGAAGCCCGAGGACGTCACCTCGGTCGAGGTCGAGGACCCGGACCTGTGGGAGACCCCGATCTACTCGTCCTCCGGTGAGGAGGTCGCCGGACCCGACAAGGGCTCTGAGAACGGTGAGGACGGGCGCTACGCCTGGATCGCCGGGGAGTCCCGAATGGTCACCGCACTGCGCCGTCACCTGGTCAACGAGCTCGAGATGCCGCGCAAGCAGGTCGCCTTCATGGGCTACTGGCGAGAAGGCGTGTCGATGAAGGGGTGACCCAGCGCGGTTCTGAGGCGTACGCGTGGTTAAGTTTGGTGCGCCCAATCAAATAGAAGGGTCTCGGAATGCAAGCAAGCATCCTGGCCGCGGACACCCTGATCCAGGCCAACGCGGTCGACTATCTCCTGATCGCCATCTACTTCGCGTTCGTCCTCGGCATCGGCTTCCTCGCCAGCCGCGGCATGTCGAACTCGGTGGACTTCTTCCTCTCGGGCCGGTCCCTGCCCGCGTGGGTCACCGGACTCGCGTTCATCTCGGCAAACCTCGGTGCGGTCGAGATCATGGGTATGTCGGCAACGGGAGCACAGCTCGGGCTTCCCACCGTCCATTACTTCTGGATCGGTGCGATTCCCGCGATGCTGTTCCTGGGCGTCGTGATGATGCCCTTCTACTACGGCTCGAAGGTGCGCTCGGTCCCCGAGTTCATGAAGCGCCGTTTCGGCACCGGAGCTCACCTGGTCAACGCGCTCTCGTTCGCGATCGCTCAGCTGCTCATCGCCGGTATCAACCTCTACCTGCTCGGCTCGATCGTGCACGCGCTGCTCGGCTGGCCGCTGTGGGTGGCGCTGATCGTGGCCGCGGTGATCGTGCTTTCCTACATCACCCTCGGTGGTCTGAAGGCCGCGATCTACAACGAGGTGCTGCAGTTCTTCGTCATCGTCGCCGCCCTGCTGCCGCTGACCCTGCTCGGTCTCCACCGAGTCGGCGGCTGGGACGGTCTGACCTCGAAGATCGAGAAGGCCGCGGCTGCCAACCCCGACACCATCGCGCCCGCCGCCGAGCAGCTCAACTCCTGGCCCGGCGCCGCGCTGACCGGCTTCAACTCCGACTTCCTCTCGGTCGTCGGCATCGTGTTCGGTCTGGGCTTCGTGCTCTCCTTCGGCTACTGGACGACCAACTTCGTCGAGGTCCAGCGTGCGATGGCCGCCGACTCGATCTCGGCCGCGCGGAAGACGCCGATCATCGGTGCCTTCCCGAAGATGTTCATCCCCTTCATCACCATCTTCCCCGGCATGATCGCGGCCGTCCTCGTCACCGAGATCGCGCGTACGAAGGCGGGGGAGGCGGTGCCCGGTGGCGCTTCGGGCGAGGGCGTGACCTACAACGACTCGCTGCTCTACCTGATGGCGGAGGTGCTGCCCAACGGTCTGCTCGGCCTGGCGATCACCGGTCTGCTGGCCGCGTTCATGGCCGGTATGGCGGCCAACGTCTCCGCGTTCAACACGGTGGTGTCCTTCGACATCATCCAGGAGTACATCATCAAGGACCGCCCCGACGACTTCTACGTGAAGCTCGGTCGCTGGGCGACCGTCGCGGCGACCGCCACCGCGATCTTCACCGCGGTCCTGGCGTCCAACTTCTCCAACATCATGGACTACCTGCAGACCCTGTTCGGGTTCTTCAACGCGCCGCTCTTCGCGACGTTCATCCTGGGTATGTTCTGGAAGCGGATGACCGCGACCGCCGGTTGGGCCGGTCTGGTCTCCGGCACCCTGGCCGCGGTGCTCGTCGGCATCCTCGCCGAGGGCACGCTCGGCGGGCTCTCCGTCGGTGTCCTGCCGCTCTCGGGCCAGGGCGCCTCGTTCGTGGCTGCCGGCGCCGCCTTCGTCGTCGACATCCTCGTCAGCGTGATCGTCTCGCTGGTGACCGCGCCGAAGCCGGAAGGCTCCCTGAAGGGTCTGGTCTACTCCGAGACCCCGAAGGAGGACCTGGTCGACGCCGAGGACGCCGGTCGCCCGTGGTGGGAGCGCCCGGTGCCCCTGGCCGGTGTCGCTTTGGTCCTGGTCATCATCCTGAACGTGATCTTCTAAAGGAGCTGAGATGTCCACCGAAACCAACAAGGGCTTCGTCGCCACGCTGCTGTCGCTCTTCGACATCCGCAACGTGATCGGTGCCCTGCTCGCGGTCTACGGCATCATCCTGCTGTTGATGGGCCTCTTCGCCGATCCCGAGGTCGACAAGACGGGCGGGCCGAACGCCAACCTCTGGGCCGGCGTCATCCTGCTCGTCATCGGCGCCGCCTTCATTGCCTGGGGCGTTCTCCGGCCGGTCGTGCCGGACGCCCCGGGCTCCCACGAGGACGAGTGACCCCAGGGCTCAGATCCCGATCAACGTGATGTCACCACTGACGGTGGTGGTCCGGAGCTCGACGTAGGGCTCACCCGCGGCCGGTGCGCCAGCGCTCTCGACAGTGCTGGAGCACCGGCCGGTCACTGTGTTGATGTCGGTCCACACCGGGGTGCCGTTCGGGATCCCGATGCGTACGTCGGAGGAGGCGCCCTTCACCGATATCCGCCCCGCGCTGACCGAGTGGATCGCGATGTCGCCGGTGCCGGTCGAGTGGCTCACGTCGCCCTCGACCTCGTCGATCTCCACGGAGCCGGCGCCGGTCTTGGTGTTCAGGTCGTGGACCGTACCGATCCGGATGTCACCGGATCCGGCCTTGATCGAGGCCCGCCCGTCGAGAGTGTCCGCCTCGACGTCTCCCGAGCCGGTCTCGACCTGGAACTCCTCGGAGACCCGGTCGACGCGTACGTCGCCCGAGCCGGTCTGCAGCCATGCTGCCCGGAGGACGCCCTGGGTGGCGATGTCGGCGCTTCCGGTGCGGGCGCGCAGCTGGCTGTGGACCGGGACGGTCACGCTGATGTCATAGCGGCGGGAGCGGCTGAACGGACCCTTGTGCGGGTCGGTGATGTTGATCGCGTCGCCGCTCTGCTCGACGACGAGACTCTCGGCGTCCTCGCCGTCGATCTCGACGATCGTCTCGTCGGTGTCGGTCGCCTGGACCTCGAGGTTGCCCTTGTCGAACTCCACGAACAGCTTGGCCGGGGCGGTGGACATGAAGGTGTACGTGCTCATCGTGCTGCTCCTCAGGGTGTGCTGATCTACCGGACCGGCCGGGCGGCCGTCCGTTGTTGCGTCGTGAGTCAGGTCAGAGCCAGCCGGTCATCCGGCGGTCGGACCTGCCGCGGTTGTTCCCGCGGAACGGATCGAGGCTGCTCATCGCCTCGTTGACGATGTGGGGGATCGCGGACAGATCGACGTCGACGTTGACCGCGTTCTCCCGGGTCGCCGCGCGCACCGCGCCGACGAGCCAGGTGTTGAGGGACTGGCCCGCGTCGGCCGCCGCCTCCTCGGCCTTCGCCTTGAGCGACTCCGGGATGCGGAGGGTCACCCGGGCCAGAGCGTCCTCGCCCTCGGGCTCCGGCGGCGCCGGGGGAGCCGGGGGAGTGGGCGGTGCCGGAGGCGTGGGAGGGGTCGGGGGAACCGGCGCGGCGAGCTCCGGGAGCGTGACCCCGAACTCGAGGTCGCGGCCCCGCAGACGTACGTCCACGTTGCCCGCCGGCAGCTCCGCCGTGATCTCCGCGGCCGCCTGGCTCATCGCCTCCATCACCGCCAGCCGAGCGGCCGGGTCGAGTGCGTAGGTGAGCCGCTCTGCGGTCTCCCGCGCCTCCGGCCCCGATGCCTCGGCTGCCGCCAGCAGGTCTCGTCGCAGGCTGTCGATGTACGGCGTGATGTCCATATGCACCACTATGACATCATGATGACGTCATTACAACTGTCATTTGACATCATGTGATGTCAGGGGGGTGTCGCGAGGGCGGCAGGCTCGGGTAGTCCAGGGAGTTTCCGTCCGTTACTCGTCGGTAGACCGACGGAAACTCCCTGGACTACCTCGGCCGAAAATGACGATGACACCTTGCGTAGTGCTCACAAGGTGTCATCGTTTGGTGCAGCGAACTGCGCGGGTCAGAGGTCGAAGAGCGACCCTGCCTCGTGGATGTCGACGTCGGTACGCGGCGTGTGAGCGTCTCCGCTCACGGTCGGTGCCGGCTTCGGCTCCGGCGCAGCGGCCTTGGGCTCGGGCGTGGGCTCCGGGGTGGGCTCCGGCGTGGGCTCGGCCGGCGCCTCCGGCTCGACTGCGGCGTCCTCGACGGGCTCCTCGACGACCACGGGCTCGGCCGGCTCGGCGGGAGCGGCCTCCGCGAGGGCGGGAGTTGCGGGAGCGGCCGCAGCGACCGCACCCTCCGGCGCCTCGATGTCGAAGAGTGAGCCGAGGTTGTCGAAGTCGACGTCGGTCTTCGGTTCCGAGGTCACCCCCGACCCAGCGACAGGAGCAGCAGGCGCTGCCGACGCCTCCGTTGCTGCCTCGGCCGGAGCGGCAGCCTCCGCCGGAGCGGTAGCCTCGGGAGCCTTCACCGGCGCCGGCGAAGGTGCCGGCTCAGGCGCGCTGGTCGGGATGTCGAAGAGCGAACCACCAGCACTCAGGTCGACGCTCGGCTCCTCGGCCGGCGGCGCCGCAGCCGGGGCAGGTGCCTCGGGCTCGGCAGCAGCGGGGGCAGCCTTCGCCTCGGGGGCCGGGGCGGCCTCCTCGGCGGGTGTGGCCGGGATGTCGAAGAGCGAACCGCCACCACCGAGGTCGACAGCGGGCTCCTCGGAGGCCGGTGCCGGAGCGGAGGGTGCGGCCTTCGCCTCGGGTGCGGCGGCAGGTTCCGCCTCCTGCGTGGGCACGTCGAAGAGCGAGCCCCCGGACCCGAGGTCGGCAGCTGGCTCCTCGGCCGGCTTGTCGGCCGGTACGTCGAACAGCGAGCCACCGGCGGCCGGGGTCTCCTCGGCAGGCGCTTCCGCAGGCGTGTCGAAGAGCGACCCGCCGTCATCGAACAGGGAACCGCCGGAGGCCGGCTTCTCCGGCTCCGCGGCCGGAGCCGGGGCGTCGAAGAGCGAGCCGCCGCCTGACGTACCGCCGGTGGCCGGCTCGGCCGGGGCGGGGGTGTCGAACAGCGAGGACGCGTCGGCCGGGGCCTTCGGGGTCTCGGCGGTCTCTGCCGGGGAGTCGAAGAGCGACGAGCCCGCAGCGGCAGCGGCGCCGGCAGCAGGAGCGGCCTCCTCGACGGCCGGAGCGGCCTTGGCGGCGGCGCCGACCTTGGCGCCCTCGCCCGGGGCCAGCTTGGTGGCCTGCTCGCCCTTCACGGACGCGAGCAGCATCTGCGCGACGTCGAGAACCTCGACCTCCTCGCGCGCCGAGCCGTTGGCCTGGGCCTTGGTGAGACCGTCGGAGAGCATGACGCGGCAGAACGGGCAGCCGACGGCGATCTGGTCGGCGCCGGTGGCGACGGCCTCGTCGGTGCGGTTCTCGTTGATCCGCGACCCGATCTTCTCCTCCATCCACATCCGGGCGCCGCCGGCACCACAGCAGAAGGAGCGCTCGGAGTTGCGCGGCATCTCCTTGTATTCGGCGCCCGGCATGATCTGCAGCAGCTCGCGCGGCGGCTCGTAGACGCCGTTGTGGCGGCCGATGTAGCACGGGTCGTGGTAGGTGATGGAGCGCTTGTGGGCGCCGGCGCCGTCCGCGACCGGAGTCAGCTTGCCCTCGCGTACGAGACGGTTGAGCAGCTGGGTGTGGTGGACGACCTCGAGCTCGATGCCGAACTCCTTGTACTCGTTCTTCAGCGTGTTGAAGCAGTGAGCACAGGTGGTGACGGCCTTCTTGACCTTGAACTCCTTGAACGTCTCGACGTTCTGCTGAGCCAGGCCCTGGAAGACGAACTCGTTGCCGGCGCGGCGGGCGGAGTCACCGGTGCAGGTCTCGCCGTTGCCGAGCACACCGAAGCTGACGCCGGCCATGTCGAGCAGCTCGGCCACGGCGCGGGTGGTCTTCTTGGCGCGGTCCTCGTAGGCACCGGCACAGCCGACCCAGAACAGCCAGTCGACCTCCTCCAGCGACTCGATGTCCTTGCCGACCTCCTTGACCTCGAAGGGCAGGTCCTTGGCCCAGTCCATGCGCGCGTTGGCGTTCATGTTCCAGGGGTTGCCCTTGCCCTCGAGACCCTTGAAGAGACCGTTGAGCTCGGAGGGGAAGTTGGACTCGACGAGCACCTGGTAGCGCCGCATGTCCATGATGTGGTCGACGTGCTCGATGTCGACGGGGCACTGCTGGACGCAGGCACCGCACGAGGTGCAGGACCACAGGACGTCCTCGTCGATGACGAAGCCGCCGTCCTCGGGGTTGTAGAACCAGTCAAGCACCTCGGAGTTGCCCTCGGAGCCCTCCGGGGCGTCCGCGGCCTTGCCGATCAGCGGCTTCTCCTTGAGGTCGGAGTCGCCGGCGGCGGCGTACGCGTGCTCGCGCAGGCCCATCATCAGCAGCTTCGGCGAGAGCGGCTTCTCGGTGTTCCAGGCGGGGCACTGCGACTGGCAGCGACCGCACTCGGTGCAGGTGGTGAAGTCGAGGATGCCCTTCCAGGAGAAGTCCTGGATCGAGCCGACACCGAGGATGGCGTCCTCGGGGATGCGGTCCTCCTCGACGTCCTCGAGCGTGACGGGCTTGCCGTCGATGAGCATCGGCTTGATCGCACCGAGCGCGGTGCCGAGCGGGCGGGCGCCGTCGACGGAGGACGTACGCGAACCCGGCTCGCGCTTGAACCAGATGTTGAACCAAGCGGTGAAGCGGTGCCAGGCGACACCCATCGTCAGGTGGGTGGAGACGACGGTCAGCCAGATCAGCGCCGTGATGATCTTGAAGGCCGCGATCACGTAGATGATGTTCTCGAGCGTGTGGATCGCGTCAGGACCGGTGGGGTAGAGCGCGCCGAAGAACTGCGAGAGCGGGAAGTGGAACGCGGTGGCGTGCTCGGCGACCTCGCCGCCGTGAGCTTTGGCGAGGTTGTACTCGGCGCCGCGGATGAAGAGGATCGCCGCGCTCTCCAGGAGCACCATCGCCTCGACGAAGAACGCCTGCCACTGGGTGGAACCGAAGAACCGGGTGCTGCGGCCCATCTTGGCGGGCTGATGGGTCAGCCGGTAGACGATCAAAGGAATGATGCCCAGAGCGCCGAGCAGGCCGAGGACCTCGGCGATCCATTCGTAGGCGAACAGCTTGCCGATCACCGGCAGCGTCCACTCCGGGTCGAAGAGCTGGAAGTACGCCGCCCCGACCGCCGTGGAGAGCACGATGAACGCGGCGAAGGCGAACCAGTGCAGGATCCCGACCCAGGTCCACTGCAACATGCGGGTGTGGAGAACGGTCTCTTTCAACATCGTCAGGGTGCGGGCCAGCGGCTGGTCGACGCGGCTGATCGGCGTACCGATCTTGATGACCGCGAGCATCGACCGGACCGCCTTGATCACCAGGTAGGCGGTGGCCACCGTTGCCGCGAGACACACGACGATGGCGATGATCTGCAACATGCCTAGGCGCTCCTCATCAGGGGGCAGGACTGCCGGAATACAACCGAGCCTAGTGCTTGCGCCCGGGTTCGGTTGGGTATGGGTAGGTTGATACTACCCGTGGGTAACTTCAGAACGAAGAAACGGCCCGCGACCTGGTCAGGACGCGGGCCGTTGTGGGCGGGCGACTGGGACAAGTACCTGGAAGCCGGCAAGGAGTTCCAGAAGAAGGCTCCCAAGGGCGCCAAG
>NZ_JBHVKN010000143.1:0-13144 GCF_042798075.1 Nocardioides sp. NPDC057772 | reverse complement strand
GCGTCGACGTTGATGTCCCCGAAGTCGTTGACGACCACGCCCACCCGGGCGCCGGGCTGGCGCAGCAGATGGTTGAGCAGCGTGGTCTTCCCGGACCCGAGATGGCCGGTGAGGATGACCACGGGAACGCGGGTGCTGGCGGTGGTCGGTGGCACCGAGCCATCGTAGAACCGGTGAGAACAGTTCCCGTTAGCGGGTCTCGGGTCGGCCGCGGGGCCCGCATCTTGACGGCCGGGGTGGCCAGACCTAGGTTTGCCGCACAACTTCACATCCGCCGTTCGAACTGCAGCGGGAGAGTCCTCGTCCATCCCGGACGAGGCGCCGAAGGAGCAAACCTCCCCAGAATCTCTCAGGCCCCATGACCGCTGTGGTGAGGCGACCTCTGGAAAGTCAGGATCCGACGGTCCTGCACCCACGGTGCAAACCGCCCCCGTCGGGCGGTGAAGCTCTCAGGTAGCGATGACAGAGCGGGGAGGTCACCCGTCCACGGGTGCCGCTTTGGGCACCCACCACCAGGGAGCCTCCCGCACACATGAGCTCATCCGTCCCTACCCCTCTGCATCAGATCCACCAGGCGCTCGGCGCCTCGTTCACCGACTTCGCCGGCTGGGACATGCCGGTCCGCTACGGCTCGGAGACCGCCGAGCACCACGCGGTACGTACCGCCGCGGGGCTCTTCGACCTGTCCCACATGGGCGAGATCGAGGTGACCGGCCCGGAGGCCGGGCGAGCGCTCGACCATGCCCTGGTCGGCCGCCCGTCGGCGATCGGCATCGGCCGCGCCCGCTACTCGATGATCTGCGCCGAGGACGGCGGCATCATCGACGACCTCGTCGTCTATCGGCTCGAGCAGGAGCGCTACCTGGTCGTCGCCAACGCCAGCAACGTCCACGCGGTCGCCCCGGCGCTGGCCGAGCGCTCCCAGGGGTTCGACGCCGCGGTCCACGACGCCTCCGCGGAGTGGGCGCTGATCGCGGTCCAGGGCCCCGCCTCGGCGGCGATCGTCGCGGCCCTGACCGACCTCGACGTCCCCTCCCTCCGTTACTACGCCATCGACGCCGGCACCATCGCCGGGGCCGAGGTCCTGCTCGCCCGCACCGGCTACACCGGCGAGGACGGGTTCGAGATCTACTGCGCACCCTCGGCCGCCGTCGCGGTCTGGGAGGCTCTCACTGAAGCCGGTACGCCGCACGGGCTGCAGCCCGCCGGACTCGCCTGCCGCGACACCCTCCGGCTCGAGGCGGGCATGCCGCTCTACCGCAACGAGCTGAACCGCGAGACGACGCCCTTCGAGGCCGGCCTCGGCCGGGTCGTCTCCTTCGACAAGCCCGACGGCTTCGTGGGCGATGCCGCCCTGGCCGTACGCCGGGACCTTGGCCCGCGCAGCGTGCTCGTCGGCCTGGTGGCCGCCGGGCGCCGGTCCCCGCGGGCCGGCTACGCCGTCGTCGACCCGGCCACCGGCGACGAGATCGGCGTCGTCACCAGCGGGTCGCCCTCACCGACCCTCGGGCATCCGATCGCGATGGCGTACGTCCGGCCCGACCTCGCCACCGCCGGCACCAAGGTCCACGTCGACGTACGCGGCAGCCGCGAGGACGCCGAGATCGTCGACCTTCCCTTCTACTCCAAGCCCTTCCGATCCAAGAATTGAGCATCGCCATGACCAACCCGACCCACCTGTCCTACACCGCCGAGCACGAGTGGCTCGAGACCCGCGGCGACGTCGCCCGGATCGGTGTCACCGCCTTCGCCACCGAGGCGCTGGGCGACATCGTCTTCGTCGAGCTGCCCGAGGTGGGCACCAAGATCACCGGAGGAGAGAGCTGCGGTGAGCTGGAGTCGACGAAGTCGGTCAGCGACATCTTCGCGCCGGCCGACGGCGAGATCCTGGAGGTCAACGCCGCCGTCGTCGAGGACCCGGCGCTGATCAACAGCGACCCGTTCGGCGCCGGCTGGCTCTTCGAGATGCGCGTCTCGGGCACCCCCGAGCTGCTCGACGCCGCGGCCTACGACGCCCTGATCGAGGAGTGAACCGACGTGACCGCTGACGTCAGCGGATCCACGGTCGTCGCGACGGCACTGAGCGCCTTCGACCTGTACTCGATCGGCATCGGCCCGTCGTCCTCGCACACCGTCGGGCCCATGCGCGCCGCGAAGACCTTCGTCGACGGCCTCGTCGCCGACGGGTTGCTGGGCGAGGTGGCGCGGGTGAAGGCCGAGCTGTTCGGTTCGCTCGGCGCGACCGGGCACGGACACGGCTCGGAAGGTGCGGTGCTGCTCGGCCTCGAGGGCGAGGAGCCGGCGACGGTGGACACGAGGGCGTCGTCCGGGCGGGTGGCAGCCATCCGTGAGTCAGGGGAGCTGTCGCTCGGCGGTCACCGCCCGATCCGCTTCGACAGCGTCACCGACCTGGTCATGCACCGCCGCGCCAGCCTGCCGGGCCACCCCAACGGCATGGTGTTCACGGCGTACGCCGCCGCGGGGGAGGTGCTGCGCGAGCGCACCTACTACTCCGTCGGCGGCGGCTTCGTGGTCGACGAGCACGCCTCGGGCGCCGCGCGGGTCGTCCCCGACCGCTCGCCCGTACGCTTCCCGTTCGCCACCGGTGCCGAGCTGCTCGACACTTGTGAGCGTGAGGGATTTCGGGTCTCCGACCTGATGCTGGCCAACGAGCTGACCTGGCGTACGCAGGAGGAGATCCGTGCCGGTCTCCTGGAGATCTGGCGGGTGATGGCAGCCTGCGTGCAGGCCGGCTGCGACCGTGATCCGGTCAGCGACGGCGTACTTCCTGGTGGTCTGCGGGTCCCGCGCCGGGCGCCGCTGCTCTACCGCGACCTGGCCTCCGGGGCCGGTGCCCAGGACCCCTTCCGGGTCATGGACTGGGTCAACCTCTTCGCCCTGGCGGTCAACGAGGAGAACGCCTCGGGCGGCCGGGTCGTCACCGCCCCCACCAACGGCGCGGCCGGCATCGTGCCCGCCGTCCTGCACTACTGGGTACGTTTCGTGGCACCCGAGGCCGGGTTGGACGAGGCCGCGATCGAGGACGGCATCGTCCGGTTCCTGCTCACCGCGGCCGCGATCGGCATCCTCTGCAAGACGAACGCCTCGATCTCCGGCGCCGAGGTCGGCTGCCAGGGCGAGGTCGGCTCCGCCTGCGCGATGGCCGCCGGTGCGCTGTGCGAGGTGCTGGGCGGAACCCCGGAGCAGGTCGAGAACGCCGCCGAGATCGGCATCGAGCACAACCTCGGCCTCACCTGCGACCCGGTCGGTGGCCTGGTGCAGATCCCGTGCATCGAGCGCAACGCCATCGCCAGCGTGAAGGCGATCAACGCCGCTCGCCTCGCTCTCAACGGCGACGGCTCCCACAAGGTCAGCCTCGACAAGGCGTTGAAGACGATGCGCGAGACCGGCGCCGACATGAAGGTGAAGTACAAGGAGACCTCCCGCGGCGGCCTCGCCGTCAACGTCATCGAGTGCTGAGCCGGACGGCTGCGTCGGCGCAGAGCGTCGTCGCATGAAGTCG
This sequence comes from Nocardioides sp. NPDC057772, assembly GCF_042798075.1. Classification (NCBI taxonomy): domain Bacteria; kingdom Bacillati; phylum Actinomycetota; class Actinomycetes; order Propionibacteriales; family Nocardioidaceae; genus Nocardioides; species Nocardioides sp. NPDC057772. The sequence continues at coordinate 9,621 of NZ_JBHVKN010000143.1, read as the reverse complement.
TCGTCCACGGGTACCACGTCGGAGTATGGCGACCACCCTTGTCACCGGAGCGTCCAGCGGGATCGGTCTGGCTGTCGCGCGCCTCGCCGCCACCCGCGGCGACCACCTCGTCCTGGTCGCCCGGGGTCGTGAGCCGCTGGACGCCGCTGCTCGTGGGTGTGTGCGGTTGGGCGCCGCATCGACCATGGTGGTGCCGCTCGACGTGGGAGACGACGATGCGGTGCGGGAGTGTGTCGGGGCGGTGCTCGAGCGACACGGGCAGGTCGACACGGTCGTCCACTGCGCGGGCGTGGTTGCGCTGGGTCGCACGGAGTCCCTGCCGTCCGAGCTCTTCGAGGGTGTGCTGCGTACCAACCTCCTCGGCTCGGTCAACGTGGCCCGTCATGTGGTGCCCGTGCTGCGCAGTCAGGGCAGCGGGACGCTGGTCCTGGTCGGCTCGGTGCTCGGCCACATCACGGCGCCCTCGATGAGCCCGTACGTCATCAGCAAGTGGGGCGTACGCGCGTTGGCCTATCAGCTGCGCCTGGAGAACCGCGACCGACCTGACGTCGCGATCGTGTACGTCGCGCCCGCGGGCGTGGACACCCCGATCTATCGCCATGCCGCGAGTGTCATCGGTCATGAGGGTCGGCCTCCGCCTCCGGTCTCGAGCCCCCAACGGACAGCCCGACAGATCCTGCGCCGGGTCGACCGCGGCCGTGGCAGGCCACAGCTGAGCGTGGCCGGCGAGGTGATACGGCTGGGGCATGCGGTTCCCCTCCTCCACGACCGGGTGGTCGCGCCGATCCTCGGCTTCCTGCTCACCGACCTGACCCGCCCCGTGGACCCACATCCGGGCAACGTCTTGACCAGCATGAGAGGCGAGAACGCCATGCGCGGCGGCCGCGGGAACGCCGCCCTGGGAGTCGTCCGCAACCTGGCCGTCCGCATAACGCGCCGGGGGAGGGGTACCGCTAGGTCCAGTGACCCCGAGCCGCCGAGGACGTCTCCATGAGCACAAATCACAGGCTGGTCCACGCAACACCCGAGCAGGTGTGGGACGTCCTTTCGGACGGTTGGCTCTACCCGCTCTGGGTGGTCGGCGCGTCTCGACTGCGTGATGCCGACAAGGACTGGCCGAACGTCGGCGCTCAGCTCCACCACTCCGTCGGCGTCTGGCCGCTGCTGCTCGACGACAGCACCGAGGTGCTCGAGTGCGATCCCGGGAGCAGGCTGTTGCTCCGTGCGCGCGGTTGGCCCGTAGGCGCCGCGCACGTCGAGATCACGGTGGAGCCGGCAGGCGAGGACACCGAGATCGCGATCCGAGAGCAGGCCGTCGCCGGCCCGGGCGCTCTGATCCCACGGCTGGTGCAGGATCCGCTTCTCACGTGGCGAAACGTGGAGGCTCTCCGGCGCTTGGCCTTCATCGTCGAACGCCGCCCATGAGTGATGCGTCCTACGACGCGGTCGTCGTCGGGTCCGGACCCAACGGCCTGGTCGCGGCCAACCTGCTCGTCGACAAGGGCTGGTCGGTGCTGGTGCTCGAGGCCCAGCCCACCACAGGCGGGGCGGTCCGCAGCTCCGAGGACGTCCACCCGGGCTTCGTCCACGACACCTTCAGCGCGTTCTATCCGCTCGCGGCGGCATCGCCCACCATTCGCGGTCTCCGCCTCGACGAGTACGGGCTGCGATGGAGGCATGCCCCCGCTGTCCTGGGTCACCCCCTGCAGGACGGCAGCTGGGCGCTGCTGCACCGCGACCGACGCGTCACCGCAGAGCTGCTCGATGCCCAGCACGCCGGCGACGGTGACGCATGGTTGGAGCTGTGCGGCCTCTGGGACCACCTCGGTGAACCCCTCGTACACGCTCTGCTGACCCCGTTCCCGCCCTTGCGGCCGGGGGCTCACCTGCTCAACGCCCTGCGTCGTGCAGGAGGCCTGGCGGCCGTGCGTACGCTGCTCACCCCGGCCGGAGACCTCGCCCGCAACCGCTTCGGGGGCGAAGGTGCGCGTCTGCTCCTGGCCGGCAACGCCGGGCATGCCGACATCCCGTTGGACTCGCCGGGCTCCGGCATGATGGGGCTCCTGCTCGCCATGCTGGGCCAGACCGTCGGCTTTCCTGTCCCGGAGGGCGGTGCCGGCATGCTCGCCGCCGCGCTGGAGCGCCGCTTCCGTAAGCATGGTGGCGACGTACGCTGCGGTGCCGAGGTCACCCGCCTCGGTGTCGAGGACGGACGCGTCACCGAGGTACGCACCCGTGAGGGCGACCGGATCAAGGTCGGCCGTGCCGTGATCGCCGCCGTCGCGGCGCCCCATCTGTACGGTCGGCTGCTCGACCCCGCAGACGTGCCGCGACGTGTCGCCGCCGGCATGGCGAGCTTCCAGCTGGACCCCGGCACGGTCAAGGTCGACTGGGCCCTGAACAAGCCCATCCCATGGCTCACCGAACCCGCGTACGCGCCCGGCACCTTCCACGTCGCCGACTCGGTGGAGCAGATGAGCCAGTCCTTGTCTCAGGTGTATACCGGCGTCATCCCCGACGCTCCGTTCCTCCTGGCAGGCCAGATGACCACCACCGACCCGACCCGCTCGCCGGCCGGTACGGAGTCGGTGTGGGCCTACACCCACGTGCCGCAGACGGTGCGGCGCGATGCGGGACCTGACGGGCTGCGCGGGCGATGGGACGAGGGCGAGTGCGAACGCTTCGCCGACCGCATGCAGGCACGCATCGAGCGCCTGGCGCCCGGCTTCGGCAGCACGATCGCCGCACGACGCGTACTCGGTCCTCATGAGTTCGAAGCCCTCGACGCCAACCTCATCGGCGGAGCGATCGGCGGCGGCACGTCCCAGCTCCACCAACAGCTGGTCTTTCGACCGGTCCCCGGCATGGGGCGGGCGGAGACCGGTGTCACCGGACTGTTCCTCGGGTCCGCCTCCGCCCACCCCGGCGGAGGCGTGCACGGCGCAGCCGGCAGCAACGCGGCCCGTGCCGCCATCCTGCACGACCGCTTTCGATGGGGCCGTCCCTCCTCAGGAAGGCGAACCGCGTGAATCCAGTCGATGTTGTAGGCCGTGTGTTGCAGACCGCTACTGGCGTACTCGCCCATCTGCGACCAGCCGACAAGCCGCTGCACCCGCACGGCACGGTGCACCTGGCCGTGCTGCGGCGGCACCCGGGAGCCACCACGGGCGCGGCGTTCCTCGACGAAGGCGGGTCGGACGAGGTGGTGGTACGGCTCTCCCGCGCGGTGGGCCTGCCGGAGCCGGTGCCCGACATCAACGGGCTTGCGGTTCGCGTTCCCACGTCGGGTGGCGAACACGCCGACCTCCTGCTCGCCACCACAGGTCACGGTCGATGGACCCGTTTCCTGCTGGCTCCCAGGACGCGTCTGCCCGACGGCTTCTTCAACACGCTGCTCCCGTACCGCACGCCCACCGGTCCGGTCTGGCTCGGAGCGCAGCTCGTCGACGAGGCCACGTGGCAGCTGATGTGGACACGGTCCGGGACGGACTGGACGTCGTTCGCGACCCTCGAGCTGATCGTCGAGTCCGACCGCGACCCGATGCTCTCCTTCGACCCCACCCGCTCGACCCCACCCGGCCTCGAGATCTACGGATGGCACCGCCGGCTACGAGCGCGCGCCTATGCGACGGCGCGGCGGTCGCGATCACGCGGGTCGGAGGACCCTCGCCACGAATGAGTCGAGATTGCCGAGCAGCCGGTCGACCTTCTGCTCGACGGTGAGGGTCTCGTAGACGACTGGGGTGTCGAGCTTGCGCTTGTTGCGTGCCTTGAGGGAGCAGTCGAGGTCGGCGCAGATGTAGGTGCCGACCGAGTTGCCGTCCTGCCCGGAGCGCCCCGCGCGCGAGGCGACCAGCAGCGCGACGTCGCCGACCGTCGTGCACAGCGCGCACATCGTCTTCCGCTGGCCCCGCGTCTCGCGTGAAGCCCGGAGAGCGACCCCGCAGAGCCTGCCGTCGTGCTCGGCGACGAGGTAGTGGTTCTGCGGTGCCTTCGGGTCCTGCCAGCCGAGGTAGTCGAGGTCGTCCCACGGCCGTTCGGCCAGGTCAGCGGGGAGATTGAGGCGCTTGGTCGCACCCCTGGTGAGGTTGACGAACGATGCACGTACGTCGGTCTCGGTCAGCGGCTTCATGCTCATCAGGCTAGGATTTCCTACAACTGTTAGGCAACTCGTTATTCGGGAGAATGTTGATGGGTCGTCCAGGGCTGAACCGGGCCGCCGTGATCGCGGCCGCCGCCGACCTCGCCGACGAGCTTGGCTTCGACGCCGTCACGATCTCCGTCCTCGCCCGCCACCTCGGCGTCAGGTCGCCGACCCTCTACTCCCACGTCACCGGAGCAACCGACCTCCGCACCGCCGTCACTGCGTACGTCCTCGACGAGCTCGCCGACGCCACCAGCGCCGCCCTGTCTGCGGGGGAGTCCCGCGACCTCCTCGTCGCCTACGCCGACGCCATCCGCGACTTCGCCCGCCGCTCGCCCGGCCGCTACGACGCCACCACCCGCCAACGCATCCCGCCTCCGCTGGAGGCCGAGTCAGCCCCGCCCTCTACGGACGACGCCATCACCGCCGGCCGCCGCAACGCCGCCATTGCCCTGGCCGTGGTCCGCAGCTACGGAGTGGTCGAGACCAGCGAGACGTACGCCGTCCGCCTGATGTCCAGCCTCATCCACGGCTACATCACCCTCGAGCTCGCCGGGACCTTCGCCCACAGCGAGCCGCCGAGCGAGGCCACCTGGCCCGAGGTCATCGAGGACCTGGACCGCACCCTCGCCCGGCTTGCTGGGTCGCCGCGCACGTAGCGACTCGGCGCATCAGGTGTTCGAGTCGTCCGACGGCTGCTGCGGTCGATTGAACCGGTGGAGCAGTGACACGAGCGCGGCCAGATCCGCCTCGGGCCAACCTTCGACGCGCTGCTCCAGCTCGCCCTGGCGCAGCGCGAGGGCTCGTTCGACCTGACTGCGCCCGGTCGGCGTCAACGAGACGAGCATGGAGCGCCCGTCCTCCGGCGTACGGCTGCTCTGTGTCAGGTCGAGGGACGCCATCCGTTTGAGCAGCGCGCTGGTCGAGCTCCGGTCCATCGCCACCGCCTCGGCCACGTCGCTCGGCTTGGCTGGCCCATAGGCGTAGAGCCAGCGGGCGATGTGGAAGGCGGCCGGTCGCAGGTCCTCGTGGAACGCGGCGGCGGAGCGCTCGGTGAGTGCCCGGGACGCACCGAGGAGCGCGTTGATCTCGAGGCCGAGCTGCCTGGTGGCGGGATTCACGCAGTCTCCTAAGTAGTGGGTATATGTCCACTAGCACCTATAGTGATGGGTATATTCCCACTATATCGGTCGCGAGGCCGAGGAGGTGCGTCATGGTCGACAAGCGTTTCGAATACGTCTCCGCCGGCGGTGCCGCATGACGGCGACAGCGCCGACGATCGTCATCACCGGGGCCACGAGCGGCCTCGGAGCTCTGGCCGCGGCATCGCTCGCCGCCGAGGGTGCTCGGTTGATCTTGGTGGCGCGGAGCGCGCAGCGCGCCGAGCAGGCGATCTCGTCGTTGCGCGAGTCGGTGCCCGTCGAGGCCGAGGCGGTTCTGGCCGACCTCGCGCGACCCGGCGACGTGCGCAGAGCGGGGGAGGAGATCCGATCACGACACGAACGCATCGACGTACTGATCAACAACGCGGGCCTGCACGCCTTCGAGCCGCGGTTGACCGTCGACGGGCTCCCGGAGATGGTGGCCGTCAACTACCTCGCACCGTTCGTACTGACCCGCGAGCTCCTGCCGTCACTCCTGCGGTCACCTGCCGGCCGCGTGGTGAACGTCGCCTCCGAAGCATCACGCAGGCACGGAGACTTTCGCATCCCGGAGGTCCTGACGGACACCAGCCCGTTCACGGCCCGAGGATCTTCGGAGCGCTACGGGCAGAGCAAGCTGCTCGACATCATGTTCACCTTGGCTCTCGCCCGTCGCCTCGCCGACACGACCGTGACCGCCAACTGCGTGGATCCGGGCTTCAACGTCACCGGTCTCGGCCGAGAGCTTCCCTTCGCTGCCGGCCTCGAGCGAATCCTCCGAACCCTGCGCATCGGCGACCCTTCAGGCGGCGCGGGCCTCATCGTCGAGCTCGCCACCGATGCGCGCTACGCCGGACGAACCGGGCTGTACGTGACCGAGAAGGGCCGACGTGAGCTCACTCCCGCTGCCCCAGCCGCCGACCCTGCCGCTCAGGACGAGCTCTGGCGCTCCACCGAGCACCTGCTCGCGGGGCTCGTGGAGAGGCCGGCTTGATGGATGGTCAGCGGGCGTAGAGCCGCGAGGCGGTCGGAACGTTGCCGCTAGGGTCGCTCCATGGTGACTCGGTTGCACGCCTACATTGATGCTTGGCGACGCCATGACATCGACGGCGTGCTGGCCACGTTGACCGATGACTGCGTCGTGATCGAGTCATACGGACCGGTGTACCGGGGCCGGCGACGGGTGGAAAAGTGGATGCACACGTGGTTCGAGGCCGGGGGCCGTGTCGACGCGTGGGACATCAGGACGCATGCCGCCGCTGGTGAGATCCAGATGGCCGAGTGGAGCTTCGAGTGCACATGGCGAGGCCAGGCCGGCAGGTTTGAGGGATCCTCCATCGCGAGACTCCAGGATGATCGGATTGCCTACCTACGCGAGTACGCCACTACAGCCCCGCTTTACGACTGGACCGGGGCGTGGCGGGAACCGCAATGAGGTGCCCTGCACTCTGTTGTGTGGATCCGGGAATCGGACGCGCGCGTCGAGCATGCGCCGACGCGCATCGGACACCGAAGGACCAAGGAATGCCACCTCAGAGCTAGTCGGCACGCCGCGGTGCTGTCCGAAAGCGTCATTGTGGGTGGTGTGGGGCGGATTGATGATCCCCGTTATCCGGGCGCTCGACCCCAGGTGATGGCGGTGCGTACGGCCGGATCGAGGGCGTCCGCGAGGGCGGTGCCCGGGCGTGCGCCGAGAGCGCTGTTGATGCTCGAGAAGGCGGTGCGCGGCCCCGCGTAGATGGTCAGGGCCACGATCTGCGTTCCTTAAACCCCGAGTCGCGCAGACGCTGGCTGTCTTCCGGTGTGCTGGTGCCGGGGCAGCGGCCACGGTGCGTGCCTAAGAGGACAGCGCCTGTTCGCGCTCGCTGAACGGTTCATCGTCTGCGGTTAGCGCGGCGATCGCGGTCTGTGGGTCGGTCCAGTCGGTCAGTCGTTTGCCTCAAGCAACGGCGCAGTAGGCGTCACCGACTACCGCTGCCTGGGCGATCACGATCATGGCTTTGTCGCGGGGTGTCAGGCCCGCCGCGTCTGCCGTGGCGTCGAACAGCCGCATCAACTGTTCCTTCATCTCCGGCTGGTGTGCAGAGGTTCAGTCGAACTCGGCAGGTGTGAACATCTCGGGCGTGACCCACGCTTCGAAGAGAGGTATGCCGTCCCAGACTCCACCACGGGCGATCGCGATGACCGCGTGAGGTCGGTCGAAGGAGACCTGTACGTGGCGGATCTTGCGCTCGACGTAGCCGGGCCTCGCGGAGCCGGACATCCATGCCATCGCTGTCACCGCTGCCGCCTCGAAGCCGTTCTGGTCGTACGCAGCGGTCGCGTTCTGGGCGCATTTGAACTCTATGCCACCGGTCTGATCGGGCAGTCTGGCGGAGATGCCTTCGGCGATCGACGTGACGCCTGGCGCGGCGTCCAGTTCGTGGGAGGCATCCGCGTTCCACGCTGGTAGGCGCGTAGTGAAGACGACCGAGTTCGGCTCGGGTGCATCGTGCGGAGCGTACTCGCGCCGCTCGCGCTTGACCGTCCATGCATGGCCGTCGGCGAGGTCTTCCGGATGAGTCGAATGAGTCGCCTCGCCCGAGGCGTACTGCTCGATGACCTCGGCCACCACTACCCAGACGTCGTCGGCAGGCACGTCCGGGGCGGCGATGACCGAGAAGACGTCGACGCCGTCGCGGCTGGCGGGACGGGCCACGGCGACCGGGCCGGCCGAGGTCTCGACGATGGCCTGAAGGCTGTTTCGAAGTACGAGGTGACCGTCCTCGATTGTGAGCGGTTCGGTCCACTCCGGCGTCGTGACCAGGGCGGTGGCGAGCAGCAGCATGGTGTCGTCATCGACGGTCACCGGCATCGTCTTGATGAGCCCGCGGGTGTGCTCCGCCGCCCAGGCGTTAAGCGTCTTCTGATCCGGCAGCGGCTCGACATCCACCGGCAGCGACGTCGTCGGCACGACCCAGTCGGCCAGCCATGCCCCAAGTGCTGCGGCGACGGTCGGATGTGGCTCGGTGATGAGCTTCTCGGCGACGGCACGCGCCTCCTCCGGAGGAAGGCCGAGTGCTCCGGTGATTGCGTCGGCATCGGCCGCGGGAGAGACGAGAGCCAGCAGGAGCCAGAGCCCGGCGTACGAGATCACCGGGGCCTCCGCAGTGCCGAGCTGCGTTCGGGCACGGTCGGCGTACCGCCAGATTTCTTGCACGACCGGGAGAATAGCCACGTTCTGCGAGCGTGTGGCGGCGTCGCGCAGATCAACGGTCCGCTCTGCGTTGCTCGGGGCGGCGTTGATGAGGCTGGCGAAACTGGATGGCAGGCGTAGTCCAGGATCAGCGAGGATCAGCCCATGTCCCTGACTCCGCTCGAAGCCTACGATCTCGCGGTCGCGCTTTCGCGCGCGGTCGTCGACGGCGTCGGAGACCGTGATGAACTGCAGGCCACGCTGACGACTCTGTCCGGCAGGGAGTGGGTCGTGCTGGACCAGGCGGCGCGGACCTTTCGCTATCAGCACGAGACGCCGGTCTCCGGCATTCGAGGCTGGCTCGATGAGCGCTTGAACGAACCCGATGGATTCGTCGCGACAGTCACGAGCATGCATGCGGATGGACGGTTCAGGGAGAGGGCGGCGCGAGCGCTTCGCGGGGTAGGCGGACCACTGGCGATCACGGCACTCGCCGTACGCCTCGTCGATCATGTGCCACAGGTTCGCCAGGCTGCGGCGGAGTCTCTGCAGCACGCCAACCTGGCAGAGCATCTAGAGCGCGTGATGGACGTCGTTCTGGCCGGACGCGACCGGCGCTTTGGGCCCTACGCGGTCGAGATCGTCGAGTCGAAGTTGCGAGCCGAGGTCGGTCGGGAGGCGTTCGTGGAGGCGATGATGAGGTCGCCTCTGCGACGGGTCAGGCGACGGGGCGTTGAGTTGGCGCATCGAAGCGGCCTGCTGTCGGGTGAGCGGTTGCATGAGATCGCACGCACCGAGACGGATCAGCTGATCCTGGCCTGGTGCGCCGACTGGTTGCTGGCATCTCGGGATGCCAGAGGTCTCGCCGGTCTGCTGGATTCTCGTTCTGCGACGATCCGCCAGGTAGCCGTGCTGGCCGTCGAGGACGGCGTGCTGCCTGATGAACGTCTGCTGGCGCTGGCCGTGGACCGTGTCCCGCGCGTACGCGACTCTGCTCGTTTCCGCGCCCGCAAGCGGGGCCTCGACGTCGCCGGCTGGTATCGAGCACAGCTTCCCCGAGGCCTTCCGGGCAGGACGGAGGCCGCCGTCTTGGACGGGCTCCTTGCGGTCGGGGACGCGACAGACCTGTCGAGTTTCGTTGAAGCTCTGAGCAGTTCACG
>NZ_JBHVKN010000142.1:0-13164 GCF_042798075.1 Nocardioides sp. NPDC057772 | reverse complement strand
ACGAGCACGCCTGGCCCGATGTCGCTGAGGTCGAGAACCGCTGCCGCACTTCCTCCCTCGGCCGCACCCGCGATGTTCTCCACGATCATCGGCACACCGTCCCGGATCGCTTGGCCCGCGACCGACTCCCGCAGCGGCGCTCGCTTGAGCACGTCGGCGTCGACGTCGGCGCCGGAGACGACCTCCACCCGCAGGCGGTCGGCGGCCGGTCCGGTGACGATCCAGGCGACGTCGGCGCCGGCGACCTCGCGGGCCCGGTCGACCACGAGCTGGAGAGCGGAGGTGCGGTCGACGTCGCCCATCAGCGCAGCGGTGATCTCGGCCCGTGCATCGAGCCAGCGTCCGCGGCGGGCGGCCTCCTCGGCCAGCAGCGCGTTCTCGATGGCCACGCCGGCTGCCGCCGCGAGAGCGACCACGATGCTCTCGTCCTGGTCGGTGAAGTCCTCGCCGTTGTCCTTCTCGGTGAGGTAGAGGTTGCCGAATACCTTCTCTCCGATGCGCACGGGCACACCGAGGAACGAGCGCATCGGCGGATGATGCTCGGGGAACCCGTAGGAGACAGGGTGCTCCGTGATGTCCTGCAAGCGGACCGGCTCGGGATGGTCGATCAGCAACCCGAGCAGGCCGTGGCCGGTCGGGAGATCTCCGATCCGGAGCTGCTGCTCGGGGGTGAGGCCTCGGGTGATGAACAGGCGAAGCCGCCGCTCGCCAGCGCTCGCCAGGACTCCGAGCGCCGCGTACTTCGCCCCGGCGAGGGCCTGGGCGACCTCGACGATCCGGTCCAGCAGGTCGTCGATCGAGAGGCCGGCACCCATCGTGACGATGGCGTCGAGCAGCAGCCGCCAGCGCACCTGCTCGTCGCGCGCGTCGGTGACCCTGTCGAGGACTTCGGTCAGCAGCTCGTCGAGCGGTGTGCTGCGCAGCGTCGACTCGGTCGTCGTGTCATCTGACGCGCGGCGTTGCCGGGGTGGTGGCGTACGTCCCACATCGACCTTCCCCATCGAACGAGTGTTACGCCGTCAACCTATCAACCCTGCAATGTCTTGGTCACCAGAATCGCGGCCTGGGTCCTGCTCTCCAGGCCGAGCTTGGCGAGCAGGGAGGAGACGTAGTTCTTCACGGTCTTCTCAGCAAGATGCATCTCCTTGCCGATCTGGCGGTTCGTCAGGCCCTCGCCGATGAGCTCCAGGATGCGGCGCTCGTGGTTGGTGAGGTTCTCGAAGACCGAGTTGGTCTTGGGCCCGCTGCGGATGCGCTCCAGCACCTGCGCGGTGACTGCCGGGTCCAGCATCGACTTGCCCGCGGCGACCTGGCGCACGGTCTCGACGAGGTCGGCGCTGCGGATCTGCTTGAGGAGGTAGCCGGCGGCGCCCGCCATGATCGCGGAGAACAGCGCGTCGTCGTCGTCGAAGGACGTCAGGATCAGGGCCGCGATGCTCGGGTCGACGGATCGGACGTCGCGGCAGACATCGATGCCGGAGCCGTCGGGCAGTCGGCCGTCGAGGATCGCGACGTGCGGCCGCAGCGCCGGGATCCGTCGACGGGCCTCCTCGGCGAGTCCGGACTCACCGATGACGATGATGTCGTCCTCGTCCTCGAGGAGGTCCTTGATCCCCCGGCGGATCACTTCATGGTCGTCGAGCAGGAAGACCCGGATGGGCTCGTCTGCGTTCTCGGGTGCTGATTCGGTCACCTGAACAACCTACGACCGAGACCAACGTCTGCCAATGCACGTCTGACCCGTGCGCCGAGGACCAAAGTCCCTCGCCGCTTCCGGGTAGACCCGCTCACCGCTGTCCGGTTCCCACCGGGTCTCCCGGGACTCGTGGCGTCGCCGCCGCGCCGGCCGGAGCCGACGGCTCCGGAGCCACGGGACGGGCCGGGTCGCTGCCCCCCTGGTCGAGCCGGAAAGGCGGATAGCTGTCGGTCATCAGGAAGACGTACGCCGCCACCCGAGCCGCCCATCTGTCCATCCCGAGGACGAGGTCGAAGATCCCTCGCGGGTAGCCGCGCCCGAACAGCATCGCGACACCGGCGAAGATGACGAGGAGCCCGACGATCCCGCTCCCCCACGTCCAGGCGTCCGGGTCGTTGCTGGCCTGCGTGAGGTACAGCCCTCCACCCAGGAAGAACCCGAGGACCAGCAGGTGCGGGATCGCCAGCAGCCACGACTTCACCAGGACCAGACCGCGCGAGAGCCGTTCGGGGTAGGCGATGTGGAGGCGGGCCGGGTAGTCGGCGACGTCCTCGAGGGTGAACGGCGGGTAGGTGTCGGTGCCGAGCGCGGCGTAGCCGTAGAAGTCCACCCGCCAGGTCCAGCGCAGCACACCGAGGTTGAAGTCGAAGATCGCCCGCGGGTAGCGGCCGGTGAACAGGATCGCGAACCAGGCGACCACGCTGAGCACGGTGAAGGCGATCCAGAGGAACAGCAGGATGATGTAGTGCGGGATCAGCAGGAGCCACTTGACCAGCCACAGCGCGCGGCTGGTCCGGGGGTCGAGCTGCCCCTCGAGCACCACCGGGGATTCGTGTGAGTTCATGTCCCCAGCCTCGGCGTCTGGCCGGTCGGCCGCATCGGACCTAGGTCCTCTGGTCGGGGACGTGCGCCACTGCCCGGGCAGATCGGTTCGAACCAGGGTGGTGCTATCGGCACCACGCAGGGGGCGTGGCGCGCAGGAAAGGACGTGAACCAGATGCGAGCAGCCGTCGTCTACGAGTCGATGTTCGGCAACACCGCCACCCTCGCGACCTCGGTCGCCAACGCGCTTCGCCGCGGCGGGATGGAGGTCAAGGTGATCCCGGTGGCGCTCGCCGGCGCCGACGTGCTCCGTGCCCATGACCTGGTCGTGATCGGAGCCCCGACGCACGCACTCGGTATGAGCAGGCCGAGCACGCGAGCCGACGCGGTGCTGCAAGGCGCTCCGGCAGAGGTCGAGGCCCGCGGGATCCGAGAGTGGCTCGAGGAGCTCGAGGACCGCGACGCGGACTCGGTGCGCATCGCCGTGTTCGACACCCGGGCACGGGCGATGCGTCACCTCCCCGGCTCGGCCGCCAAGCACGCGGCTCACGTGCTGCGGCGCCGTGGCTACGGCGTCGCCCCGTCGGTGAGCTTCTACGTCCGCGGCGTGGAGGGACCCCTGGGCCCCGACGAAGAGGCCCGGGCCAGCGACTGGGCCGCTGACCTCGGCCACCAGCTGATGCGACAGGTGGTGGCCTGAGATGTCGACCCTTCCCGACGAACCGACCCTGCGAGCGATCCTGGAGCTGGCATCGCGTGCTCCGTCGGTCCACAACACCCAGCCATGGGCCTGGGCCGTACGCGACCAGATGCTGCTGCTCCGGGCCGATCCGCATCGCAAGCTCCTCCATGCGGACCCCAACGAGCGTGACCTGGTGATGAGCTGCGGCGCGGCGCTCCACGAGCTCGTCGTGGCCGCCGCCGGCACCGGGTGGGCATGCACGGTGCACCGCACCCCCGAGGGCGGCCGCACCGATCTGCTCGCGGTCGTGACGTTCGCGCCGCGTGAGCCCGACGCCGTCGACCTCGGCAGGCTCGCCGCCATCGAACAGCGCCACACGGACCGGCGCCTGGTCTCGTCCTGGCCGGTCCCCCGCGAACGTCTGGAGCACCTCGCCGAGCTGGTCCGGGACCACGCCGTCGTGGCCACCACGGTCCCCGACCACCTCCGTCCGGTGGTGCTGTCGGCGCTGGAGACCGCTCGCGCCCACCAGTCGACCGACGAGGCCTACCTCGCCGAGCTCTACTCCTGGACCCGCGGGGGCACCGAGGACGGCATCCCGGAGTCCAGCCTGCTCGCTGCCGGCAGCGACCCTTCCTCCTATTCGCGGTTCCCGGCCGGGACGCTCGCCGACGACTACGACGATGCCGGCCCCTCAGCAGAGGAGTGGCTCGTCCTGGCGACCGCCTCGGACGACCCGCTCTCCTGGCTTCGCACCGGAGAGGCGCTCGACGCGATCTGGCTCTCGTGCACCACCTCGGGCCTGGCCCTGGTGCCCTACACGCAGCCGATCGAGATCGGCTCCACCCGGCGTACGCTGCAGCACGACCTGCTCGGTGACAACTCCTGTCCGCAGGTGCTGGTGCGGATCGGGTGGCCGCAGCGCCTCCGCCCGCCGCTGCCGCCGACTCCACGGCGCGCCGTCGACGACATCCTCCACCACGAGAGCGCAGCCTCGTCCTGACGAGCCGAGCGTCCACCGGGCAGAACACACACCAGCAGGAAGGCCGCTGATGCTCACCTCACCCGACGTCGTGTCCATCACGCTGAACCCGGCGCTGGACGACTCCTTCTCCGTGCCTCGGCTCGTGCCGGGGAGCAAGATGCGGTGCAGCGCCCCTCGGATCGACCCCGGTGGCGGTGGCATCAACGTGGCTCGAGTGCTGCACGTGCTGGATGTGCCGACCCTGGCGGTCTTCCCAGCGGCGGGCCACATCGGACGAGCCCTCACCGAGCTCCTCGAGATCGAACAGCTCCCGTTCGAGGCGATCGACGTCCCCGGTGAGACCCGGCTGAGCCATCACGTGACCGACCTCGACACCGGGTTGGAGTACCGCTTCGTGCTGCCGGGGACCCCGCTGTCCGGCACCGACCTGGATCGCTGTCTCCAGACCGTGAGGCGCGCAGGGCGCCACGCGGCGTACGTCGTGCTCAGCGGCAGCCTGCCGCCGGGTGTCTCCGCCGACATCGTCCCTCGGGTGAAGCACCTGACCGATGCCGTCGGCGCCCGGCTCGTCGTGGACGTCTCCGGTGTCGCCCTCGCACGGGCGCACAGCGCCTATCTGATCAAGCCGAGCGTGCGCGAGCTGGAGGAGCACCTGGGGCGGGAGCTCGCGACGACCGCGGAACAGCTGGAGGGGGCTCGCCAGCTGCTGGAGTCGACGGGCGCGGGCGTCGTCGTACTCTCCCGCGGCCACCTGGGCATCGCCCTCATCACCCCGACACGTACGCAGCTGCTCCCCGCCGTCTCCAGCGACCTGGTCAGCGGCGTGGGCGCCGGTGATGCCCTCGTCGCGGGGATCGTCGCCGGGCTGACCCGTGGCTGGGACCTCCCACGCGCGGCGCAGCTGGGCCTGGCCTGCAGCGCGGCCATGATCGCGACGGCCGGCACCTCGGTGTTCACCCGCGACGGCCTCGCCGAGTTCACCTCGGACCTTCCCGTGGAGCACTCCGGAGGCGGACCGCTCTCGGCGGCGGGACTCGGGTGACCTCGGTCTAGAGGCAGTGGTCGTGTACTGGCACGCGCTCGGTCACCTGGTCATGTCCAGGACCGCGACGCCGCGCACCCGGTCCTCGGCGAGGTCGGCGAGCGCCCGGTCGGCCTCCGCCATTGCGTACGGCGTGACCTCGGCGTGGATGCCCGCGACGGCACACGTGCCGGCCGGCCCCAGGTCGGCAAGTGCCTCGCGTACGACCTCCCCGGCCGGCGCGAACACGATCGCCGAGTCGAGTGATGGAACGGCGCCCGTGTAGCGGGACTGTTCGCAGAGGTTCTCGGCACCGGCACGGCACCAACGGCATCGACCGCAGGTGGACCGTAGCCACGGCACCCCGACCCGCGTCCCGACGCGCGGACCGTTGTCATGGTCGAAGCGCGCCAGCACCCGGCCCACGACCTGGTGCCCCGGCACCACCGGGACGCGGTGCGGAGGCAGGTCCCCGTCGACGACATGGAGGTCGGTGCGGCACACCGCATGCCTCCACACCTACGAGGACCTCTCCCCGGGACGGCTCCGGCACCTCGAGGTCGCCGATCGAGAGCCGGCCCCTGCCCAACGTCCGCCACCCCGCATCGTCGCCATCAGGTGCCCCCTTCGGCGCCGAGCGGCGGGCGCAGGCTCCTCAGCGCCGGGTCCGGACGGTCGGACGGGGTTCGCAGGCGAACCTTCGCGTCGACGACCGAGACCCCACGCTCGTGCACGATCACCGGGTTCAGGTCGATCTCGGCGACCTCCGGAGGATCGTCGGCAAGGCGGCCGAGACAGACGAGGAGGTGCTCCACGGCGGCGGCGTCGGCCGCCGGCGCGCCGCGGTAGCCGGCGAGCAGCGGCGCGGTGCGCAGCTCCGCGATCGCAGCGGCAGCGTCGGCCCGGGTGAGCGGCGTCAGCCGGAAGCTCCGGTCTTCGATCAGCTCGGTGTACGTCCCGCCGTACCCCACCATCACCAGCGGCCCGAAGACCTTGTCCTGGGTGACGCCGGCGATCAGCTCGACACCGACGGGGACCCCACGCTGGACCAGCAGACCTGGACGCTCGACCGGGATGTCGAGCAGGGCCTGGGCGGCGAGGCGCACCTCGTCGGGATTCCTCAGGCCGATGCGTACGCCCCCGACATCGGTGCGGTGCCCGACGGGCGCGGCGACCTTGACCACCACCGGGTACCCCACCCACTCGGCGGCGTCGACTGCCGCCTCCACGCCGTCGGCCAGGACGCTGGGCAACACCCCGATCCCGTACGCAGCGAGCAGCTGCCGCGTGTCGGGCTCGGGGAGCCGGCACCCCTCCGGGTGCGCCCGCAGCGTGCGGGCCACCACCTCTCGAGCGGTCTCGCGGCTCCCGGCAGGCGCCTCGGCGGCGGGGGTGCGCGGCTCGGCGCGCCACTCGGCGTAGCGGGCGATCGGGCCGAGGGCGCGGGCGGCGTCCTCGGGGAACGAGAAGACGGGCACACGATGGTCGCCTACGCTGATCGGCCGGCTCGGGCCATGCGGGTCGAGCATCACGGCGACGGTCGCGACCGGTGGTACGTCCTCGGCCGGACCGGCCCGCAACGCGGTGCGCAGCGCTCGGGTGAAGGATGCGTAGGAGAGACCGGGCAGCGGGGTGCGCAACGCGATCAGCATGTCGATCTCACCGCTGCGGGCAATCGTCGAGACCACCTCGGAGTAGTCCTCCCAGCCGACGTCGGAGCCGAGGTCGACCGGCATCTGCACGGACGACGCTGCCGGCACGATCTCCCGGATCGCGGCCATCGTCTCCGCGCTCAGCGCGGTGAGCTCCAACCCCTCGCTCTCGCAGGCGTCAGCGGCCAGGATCCCCGGCCCACCGGCGTTGCTGACGATCCCCACCCGGCGCCCGCCGGGCAGAGGCTGGTTCGCGAGCACGCTGGTGGTCTGCAGCAGCTGCTCGAGGCCGTGCACGCCGATCACCCCGCACTGCCGGAAGAGCGCGTCCACCGCGTCCACGGACGTCACCGCCGACGCGGTGTGGCCGACGGCAGCATTCCGGCCGGCACCACTGCTGCCGCCGACCAGGGCGACGACCGGCTTGCGCGGGCTCAGCGCCCGGGCCAGGCGGGAGAACTTCCGCGGATTGCCGAACGACTCCAGGTAGAGCGCGACCACGTCGGTCGCTTGGTCCTCGGCTGCGTACATGAGGAGGTCGTTGCAGCTGACGTCGGCCTTGTTGCCGGAGGAGATGAACGCCGAGAGCCCCACGCCGAGCTCTTCGGCCCGCTGCAGCGCTGCGATCCCCACCGCGCCGGACTGGGTCATCATCGCCACCCGCCCGCGCCCAACGGTCGTGGGCGAGAAAGTGGCTTCCAGCCGGACGTCGGGATCGGTGTTCGCGACACCGAGACAGTTGGGACCCACCACGCGCATGCCCGACCCGCGGGCGATCGCCAGGACCTCGTCCTGCCGACGCCGTCCCTCCGGGTCGGCCTCGGCGAAGCCGCTGGAGAGGATCACCACGTCGCGTACGCCGCCGCGTGCACACTCTCGCACGACCTTCGGCACCTCGGCGGCAGGCACCGCGACGACGGCCAGATCCACCGGCGCGACGTCGAGTATCGACGAGTGGCAGCGCATCCCCAACAGGTAGTCGCAGTGGGGGTTGATCGGGTGGACGGTGCCGGTGAACCGCGCCCGGAGCAGGTTGCGCACGACCTGATGGCCCGGGTGGGAATCGCGCCTGCTCGCACCGATCACGGCCACCGAGCGCGGCCGCAGCAACGTACGGATGGAGTCGGCGTCCGCCTCTTGCTCGCGGGCGGTCATCGCCGCCAGCACGCGCTCGGTGAGTCGCACGGGGAAACGCACCTCGACGGTCTCGTGGTGCGGAGTCGAGGTGAGGTCGAACCCGGCATGCCGAAGGACGTCGAACGCGGCGGCGTTGTCGGCCATCACGTACGTCACGAAGTCGGTCACGCCCGCATCGGCCGCCGCGGTTGCGAGATGCTCCAGGAGCAGGGTGGCCACGCCACGCTGGGCGTACCGATCGGCGACGACCAGCGCCAGCTCCGCCTCCCTGTCTCCCGCCGCCCGGACGCAGCTCGCCAGGCCGGCGAGGTGACCATCGACGACCGCGACCTTCGCAACCGCCTCGTTGCCGCCCAGGTTGGGCAGCAGGCCTTCGACGAAACGGGCGCCGTCGAAGTTGCCGACGTGGAAGAACCGTTCGTAGTGATGCCGGTCGGAGAGCCCGTCGTGCAGCTCGACCAGCCGGTCGCGGTCACCGGTCGTCACATCGCGTACACGGGCGATCATGCCGTCGCGCAGCAGCACATCGTGGCCCGCCGGCTCCGTGCTCACGTCCAACCGTCCGATCACCGTGCTACCTCCTGCTGTCGATCTCTCTGCTGTCGGCCTCTGCGCCATGACAACCAGCCAACCGTGGGCGCAGGTTCCTCGTGAGAGAAGTGAGTCCGGCGGCTCGGGGTCCTTCGTCCCGAAAGCTCACCCGGTGAGGATCCGCCGACGGAGCGCCCACGAGCCGATGCCGAAGAGGACGGTGGCGAAGCCGGCGAGCGCCCCCAGCTGCGGCAGGACGTCGAGGACGGTGCCCTCGTGGCGTACCAGAGTCGCGAAGCCGTCGGCGGCCCACGCATGTGGCGTCAGATGGGCGACGGTGAGCATCGTGGGCGAGTAGAACTCCAGCGGCATCATCGAGCCGCCCAGGGCGGAGATGCCGAGCCCGGCCAACAGACCGATCGCGGTGGACTGCTGGGCGTTCGTGGCGGCCGCCCCGAGCACCATGCCCGCTCCCCCGGCGACGGTCGCGAACAGCAGCATCATCAGCGCCGCAGCGATCGGGTCGCCCCACGAGACTCCGAACAGCAGGGCGGCACCGATCATGATGATGACGCCCTGGACAACCGCGATCGCGATGCGTCCGAGCGCCTCTCCCGCCACGATGGTCGCGACCCTGGTGGGAGTGGCGAACATCCTGCGGGCGACACCGAGCCGCCTGGTCTCGATCAGTGACGCCGCCGTCGTCATCGAGGTGACGAAGATGAACAGCAGCAACTGGCTGCTCGCGCCGACGTCGAAGCGGCCCAGATCCTCGGGGAGCGGCGCGGATCCGACCGTGGTGGTCGAGACCGCGACGTCCGCGATCTGGCCCGCGAACCCGTCGCCGCGGACGAGGTTCGCCCTGAACTCACCGCCGATCTCGTGCTGCAGGGTTCTCGCCACCCGGTACCGCCCAGCCTGGTCGTCCACGACGGCACGCACGATCATGCCGATCTGCTGGGCGCTCCGGTCGGACCGGGAGAGGTACTCAACCCTGGTGTCCTGTCCGCTCTCGAGCCGGGCGTCGTACACCTCCGGGAGGACGACCGCTGCTTCGAGGCCGCCTTCCTCGACCGCCTCGACCGCCTCGGCGCGGCTCTCGATGCGACGTACGTCGATACCCTCGGCATCCTCGAGGGCGGCCACCAGGTCGCCCGAGAGCACACCCGCGGCCGGCTGCACCACCCCGACGCGGGGCTCGTACTCGCCACCGAACGCGATGCCCAGCACGGTGATCATCAGCAGCGGGAAGAGCACGAAGAAGAAGGCGTTGGTGCGGTCCTTCAGCGAGCGACGCAGATTCGTCCAGGCGATCGTGATCGCGGTCATGGCGCCACCACCCGCCTGATCCGCAGAAGCGCGATCCCCATCGTGACCGCGGCCATGCCCAGCAGCGCCGCAGCCGACGGGAGCGCCTGCTCCGCTCCGCCACCGCCTGCGAGGTCGCCCAGGCCGCCGAGGAACCAGGCGTGCGGGGTGACCAGGCTGAGGTTCGCCACCACCTCTCCCCCTTGCTGCACCGGGAAGAACGACCCGCCGAGAAGGCCCAGGGTGACGGCGACGACGGCCTGCCAGGTGCCCGCCTGCTCGGAGGTTCTCGCCAGCGAGGCGATGACGGAGGTGATGCCGGTGCCGGCCAGCACCCCGGTGACCACGAGGAGCGCGACCCCTAGCGGATCGCCCCAGTCGGCACCGAGCATCAGCGCGCTCGCCACCATCAGGACCGTGAGGCTGACGATGCCGAGGACGACGCTGGTGAGCAGCTTGCCGACGAGGATCGCCCACCGCGGCACCGGTGCCGCCAGCAGACGGGCGAGCGTACCCTCGCCGCGCTCGTCGATCAGCGAGGAGACGCCGAACTGCACCGTGAACAGCAGGAAGAAGACCGCCATCGCTGCCGCGAAGTACGTCTTGACGTCGAGCACCCGAGCCGCCGCCGAGACGTCCTCGAGCGCCACGGGAGGGACTCCGCGCACCGTCTCCTGCGCGACCCGTTCGATCTCGGCCGCGGTCAGGCCTGGCCGGGACGCTCCGACGGCTGCCACCGCCACGCGTGCCGCGTCGAGCCCTCCGACGTAGGACCGGGCCACCGAACGCGCCACCACGGTCGCCGTCGGGGAATCGGCGCTGCCCACCACGCTCAGCTCGGCGGGGCGGGGGCTTGCGACGTCCGCGGCGAACCCCCGCGGCAGCACGAACGCCGCGTCCAGGTCGCCGTCACGGACACCGGCCCGCGCCTCGTCCTCGTCCAGCTCGCTCACCTCGGCGACACCCTGATCCTGCATCGCGCCGAGGACGTCGACGGCAAACGACCGCGAGACGGCGCTCCGGTCCTGGTCGACGACGGCGTACTCGAAGGCCCGCGGCGTCGCCGCCGGCCCGAACAGCAGGCTGAAGATGGCGGCGAGCGTGAAGGGAACCACGATCGCGAGCAGGAAGGCGGAGCGGTCGCGGGCTCGCTGTCTCAGGTCCTTGGCGGCGATCTGCAGGCTGGGATGCATGATCAGTCCCGCAGCCGCTTGCCGGTGAGACGGAGGAAGACCGTCTCGAGGTCCGGTTCCTCCACGGTCACCGAGCGCACCGTGCCGTGGCCGGCGGCGACCTGGATCACCTGCGGCAGCGACGACTCGGCGTCCGGCACGAGCACGTCGACCATGTCGCCCGTCCCGGTCACACCGGTGACAGGCGGGAGCTCACGCAGAGCCGCGACGGCTCGGGTGGGGTCGCCCTCGAGGGTGAGCCGGATGTGCTCGGCGTCGCCGAGCTGTGCGGTCAGCTGCCGCGGCGTGCCTTCGGCGATCAGCCGCCCGAGGTCCATGATCGCGACCCGGTCGCAGAGTCGCTCCGCCTCCTCCATGTAATGGGTCGTGTAGAGCACGCCCATGCCCTCGGTGCTGAGCCGCTCGACGCTGCTCAGGATCGCGTTCCGGCTCTGCGGGTCGACGCCCACCGTGGGCTCGTCCAGCACCAGCAGGCGAGGCCGGTGGATCAGGCCGACCGCGATGTTGAGGCGGCGTTTCATGCCGCCGGAGTACTTCTCGACCCGTTCGCCCGCGCGCTCGGTCAACCCGACGATGTCGAGGACCTCCTCGACCCGGTCCTGGGCCTGACGTCGGCCGATCCGGTACAGCGAGGCGAAGAAGCGCAGGTTCTCCCGACCGGTCAGATCCGGGTAGAGCGCGACATCCTGGGGCACGTACCCGATGGCCGCCTTGGCCGCGAGCGCACCGGGATGCATCTCGACACCGTCGACCTCCATCGAGCCGGAGTCGGCCTCCAACACCCCCGAGACCATCGAGATGATGGTCGTCTTCCCGGCCCCGTTGGGGCCGAGGAGGCCGTACGTCTCGCCGCTGCGTATCCGGAACGAGACGCCGTCCACGGCCTTGACCTTTCCGAAGGACCGACGCAGGTCGGTGCACCTCAGCACATCGTCCGCCGCCTGCGACTCGACCACGGACTCGGGCACGGACTCGGGCACGGACTCGGGCACGGACTCGGGCAGCACGGAGGTCTCGACGTTCACGATGCCTCCGCAATCGGAGGAACGACCTCGACCGGGCAGCTGGACTCGCGCAGCAGCGCATGGCCGGTGCCGCCGAGACGGCGCAGCGGGAACGCGTGCCCGCGCCGGCCGATGATCAGCAGGGCCGCTTCCTCGGCCGCCTCCTTGATCACCCGGGCAGGCTGACCCCGGCGGATCTCGATCCACGCCTCGACCCCGGCGGCACCGGCGACCATGCCGCGGGCGCGTTCCAGGGTCCGCATCAACCGGTGCCGGGCATCCGCCTCCCAGCCCGCCGCATCGAGCTGCCCCAGCGTGGTCTCGTAGTAGACCGCCGGCACCTCCCATGCGTGGACGAGCACGAGGTCGCTGGCCCGGTCCCGGGACTCCTGAAGCCCGCGGGCGACGAGCTCGGTGGAGGCGTCGCAGTCGGCGACCGCGACGAACACCGTGCCCGAGTTCGGGCCGGCCGGCGACGCGGTCGGCACGACGACGACAGGAACCGGAGCCCGAGATGCGACCCGGCCGGTCACCGAGCCGGTCACCACCCGGGCCAGGCTGTGGTGGCGTTCGTCGCCGAGGACCACCAGGGCGGAGTCGCCGGCGGCGTGGACGAGCTCGGTCACCACCGCACCGTCGCGGAGCGTCGTCGAGACGCGGTCGGCACCGATGAGCTCGGCGGCCTCCTTCTCCGCGCGGGCCAGGGCGGTCAGCCCGGCCTCACGTATCTGGTTCGCCAGGCCCGAGTAGCCATAGGGATAGAAGACGCCCGTCGCGACGGCCAGGTCGATCACGTGGACGAGCCACAGGTCTGCGCCGCTTCGGCGGGCCTCCTCCGCGGCGTAGCCGACCGCGGCGCGACCGCCCTCTCCCCCGTCGATACCGACCAGGATCCGCTCTTGCATGGACATGTTTCCTCCTCCGGGGACTCGATGCGCGTCCCTGTCTCAAATCTGGCCGGATCCGACGAGGCGCAGCAGGGTCATCGGTGCCCCGAGCCGAGGACCTAGGTCCACGCAGAGCCCAACCGGGTGCCGCCAGACGGGCGCTCTCGCGCAACGAGGAGGTCGCCGACGCCAGGTCGATGCTCACAGGCGAGGGCGTGCCGGTGCACCAGGCGGGTGGCGCAGCAC
>NZ_JBHVKN010000141.1:0-13166 GCF_042798075.1 Nocardioides sp. NPDC057772 | reverse complement strand
TTGCATTGCCAGAGAAGTGCAGGTTTACCCGGTTAACCGGGTAAACCAACGGGCGCCACCCCCGAGGAGCGACGCCCGTTGTGAGTTGGTGCAGCCGGTGCTCAGCGACCGCCGTCGACGTCGACGAAGTCGATCCGCGCGCCGCCCTTGCCGGCCAGCGCGGAGATGACCGTGCGGAACGCGGTGGCGGTGCGGCCGCCGCGGCCGATCACCTTGCCGAGGTCGTCGGGGTGCACCCGGACCTCGAGGACGGAGCCGCGACGAAGCTGCTTGTCGCGCACGCTCACCTCGTCCGGGTTGTCGACGACTCCTCGGACGAGGTGCTCGAGAGCTTCGGCGAGCATGCTGCTCAGGCCTCGGCCTCAGCGGCGGCAGGAGTCTCCTCGGCCTTGGGCTCCTCAGCCTTGGGCTCCTCGGCCTTCTCGTCCTTCTTGGCGGACTTCTTGGTGACGGCCTCGGCACCGGCGGAGGCGTGCGCCTCGGCGAGGGCCTTGTTGAAGAGCTCCAGCTTGTCGGGCTTCGGCGGGGCGACCTTGAGGGTGCCCTCGGCGCCCGGGAGACCCTTGAACTTCTGCCAGTCGCCGGTCACCTTGAGGATCGCCTCGAGAGCCGGGGTCGGCTGGGCGCCGACGCCGAGCCAGTACTGGGCGCGCTCGGAGTCGACCTGGATGAAGCTCGGCTCCTCCTTGGGACGGTAGAGACCGATCTCCTCGATGACAGCGCCGTCGCGCTTTTTGCGGGAGTCGACGACGACGATGCGGTACTGCGGAACCCGGATCTTGCCCAGGCGCTTCAAGCGGATCTTGACAGCCACTGTTGGTGGTATTCCTTCGGAATCGAATATGGGTGAAGAGGCCCGTGTCGGTGTGGGGACACCCGTCAGGCAGCTTCGGCGGGCACTGTGCGCCGGGTGAGAGGGTCCCTGCGCACAGGACACGCCCCTCAGTTTGCCAGAGGTCCCCGGCACCAGCGAAATCTCAGGATCTCAGGCGTAGACCTTCCCACGGAGCACGACGGCCGTCGGACGGCCGAGGACGGTGAGGTCGTCGAGGGGGTTGGTGTCGTAGACGACGAAGTCGGCGGGGTCACCCTCGGTGAGTCCGGGGTTCCAGCCCAGCCACTCCCGCGCGCGCCAGGAGGCGGCCCCGAGCACGACGTCGGCGGGAAGGCCGAGGTCGTGCATCGCCAGGACCTCCTTGGGCAGTACGCCGTGCAGCTGGTCGCCCGCGCCGTCGGAACCGGCATAGAGGGCGACGCCCGCCTCGTAGGCGCTCATGATCGTCTCGCGGCGGCGTGCGTAGAGGTCCTCCATGGTGGCGGCGTACGTCGGGAACTTGGGCGCCGCGGCGGCGGCCAGACCAGGGAAGATCTCCAACTGGGCGACGGTGGGGACCAGCGCGGTGCCCTGCTCGGCCATCGCCTCGACGAGGTCGGGGGTCAGGCCGGTGCCGTGCTCGATGCAGTCGATCCCGGCCTCGATCAGGCCGGGCAGCACCTCGCGGCCGAAGCAGTGGGCGGTCACCCGCGCGTCGTTGTCGTGGGCCACCTTGATCGCCTCGGCGAACGACTCGGTCGGGAAGGACGGCTTCAGGTCGCCCTCGGAGCGGTCGATCCAGTCGCCGACGAGCTTGACCCAGCCGTCGCCGGAGCGGGCCTGCCGCTCGACGGCCTCGGCCAGACCGTCGGGCTCGACCTCGTCGGCGTAGTTGCGCATGTAGCGCTTCGTACGTCCGATGTGGCGGCCGGCGCGGATCAGCCGCGGCAGGTCGTCGCGGGACTGCACCCAGCGGGTGTCGGCGGCGGAGCCCGCGTCCCGGATCAGCAGGGCACCGGCGTCGCGGTCGGCGATCGCCTGTGCCTCGGCGGTCTCCGCGTCGACCGCGCCGTCGGGTCCCAGCCCGATGTGGCAATGGGCGTCGACGAGGCCGGGGACGATCCAGCCGGAGGCGCCGATCTCCGCCCCCGACGGCCGCTCGTAGGTGATGCGGCCGTCGAGGACGTAGAGGTCCCGCACCTCTCCATCGGGAAGGACCGGGCCGGAGAAGCGCAGAGCAGTCATGTGACGCAGGTTACCTACTCGACGGCACCTTGACCCCAGCCGCCTCGAGGATCGGGAAGTGCTGGGCGAGCGGGATGACCTGGCCGGTGACGACGTTGCTCTCGTCCCACCCGATGGAGGTCGGTACGCCGACGAGCTCGCCGTCGTCGTTGACCGCGGAACCACCGGAGTTGCCGCTGGAGATCCGCGCGGTGACGTCGAAGACGGCGCGCTCCTCCCCCTCGAACGAGAGGATGGTGGCGACGTTGCCCTCCGCGACCGTCGGCGGCTGGAAGAGCACGCCCTCCTTGTCCGCGAAGCTCTCCTTCGGCAGCATCGGGAAGCCGATCGTGGCGATGAAGTCACCGCGGTCGACCGCGTCGGAGTCGCCGAGCGAGATCGTCGGCAGGTCCAGCGAGGACGGGTCCACCGCGTTGCCCTCGGCGTCCGCGACGATCTGCACGACCGCGCTGTCGACCTCGCCGTCGGACTCGATGACCTTGGCGACGTAGTCGGGCTCGCCGACCTTGTAGCCCTCGGCCGGGTCGGTCAGGTGGATGTTGACGAACTCGGGCGAGACCTCGCCCCGCGCGGCGTACTCCGGGATCTTGGCCGGGTCGGCGACGTGGGCGTTGGTGAGGATCTTGCCGTCGGAGGTGACGATCGAGCCGGAGCCCATCGCGATGGTGTCCTCGGTCGGCGCGTAGGTGATCCAGACGGCGGCCCGCTGCGCGCTGTTGAGCTCGTCCTTGGTCAGGCCGGTGTCCTGGGCGGCCGGGTCACCGCCGGGTACGACGAACATCGCGACGACGAGTCCGATGACCACGATCGCGGCCGCGGCCCCGATCCCGCCCCACAGCAGGAGCTTGTTACGGCGCTTGGCGGCGGCGCGGGCGACCTCCACCTCGGCGGCGTAGATCGGGATGACCTTGAGGATCTCGCCGGCGACCGGGTGACCGAGGCGGATCTCGGTCTCCTCGTCGATGTCCTCACGGGCCAACGGCTTCCCCTTGAGGAAGGAGCCGGTCTGGGAGGCGTTCTCGAAGGTCCAGCCACCCGGCTTCGCGACCAGGCGGGCGTGCTGGCGCGAGACGCCCTGGTCCTCCAGCACGACCGCGTTGTCGGCCGCGCGGCCGATGGTGACGGTGACCGGGTGGCGGAAGCGGTGCTCCTTGCCCTCGGCCACCAGCAGCAGGTCGGGGCCGGTCGGCGGGGTCGGCGGCTGCCCGGGCGCCGAGGGCCGCGCCATCCCAGGGGCGATCGTCATCTCGGAGATCCCGTCGTCCGCCGACGGAGCCGGGGGTGCGGGCGGCTGGTAGCCGGGAGCCACGGGGGCCGCTGCGGACGCCCCGGCGGGCGGGGCCACGGTCGCGCCCGGACCGGGGAGACCCGCCGGCGGAGGCGGAGGAGCCGGCGCCTGAGCACGCGGAGCCCCGGCCGCCACGGGTGCATCGTCGAGGGTGACGGTGATCGTCGAGCCCGGCCCGGGAGGGCCCAGCTGGATCTCGGTCGCTCCGGTCAACGGCACCTCGGTGACGCGGCTGCCGGAGACGTACGTCCCACCGGCGGAGCCCACGTCGACCAGCTTCCACCCGGACGGGTCCGGGCGGAGCTCGGCATGAGCACGCGAGACCGAGGAGGACGAGAGCACCACGTCGGCATCAATCGAGCGACCTATTCGGACGATCTTGTCGGGCGGGAAGCTGAGCGCACGTCCCGATACGTCCACGCGAAGCGTCTGCATGCACAGATCATGCACCGAAATGGCCCGATCCAAGCGTCGCGAATCGAAGATTCGCCCAACTCGGACCGGGCCATCTCATCTAGCGGCGAGTCCTCAGACCGTGTCCGTACGCAAACAGCGGGTCATAGTCCGAATCGCCGATGTTGATCGGCTCCTGGGCCACCGAGCGCGGCCACGTCACCGGGAGCTTCCCGGTGAACGCGCGCTTGCCGAAGAGCACGTCGGCGACGCCTTTGCCCTCGCTGCCCGGCAGCCAGGAGGCGACCAGAGCGTCGATCTGACCGAGGAGCTCGGGCGGGATGATCATCGGACGCCCGGACACGACCAGCACGGTGCAGGTCGCCGCCGCCGCGCAGACCGTCTCGATCGCCGCGGTGTCGGCGTCACCGAGGTGCATCGTCAGCGCCGGCCTGAGCACGCCGCCCTCGCCCGGGTCGTAGCCCCAGCGCGGGCCGCCGACGTCACCGAAGCCCTCGGCGTACGGGTGCTCGCCGACGACCACCACACCGTGCGCGCCGGCCGGGACCGGCGCGGAGGCGTCGGGCGAGTGGGTCACCTCGCCACGGGCGGCGGACTCGATGCCGTCGAGGATCGTGTCGCCCGGGATCTGGTGGGTCGAGTTGCCCTGCCAGGTGATCGTCCACCCACCGGCCTGGTCGCCGATGCTGTCGGCCTTGCTGCCCGCGACGTAGACGTCGTCGCCGCCGGAGAGCGGGAGCGTGTGCCCGGCGTTCTTCAGCAGGACCTGCGACTTCGCCACCGCCTCGCGGGCGACCCGACGGTGGGCGGCGCTGCCGATCTCGTCGATGTTGCGCCGGTCGGTGAACGGCTTCTCGAAGAGGCCGAGGTCGAACTTCGCGGTCAGGATCCGGGCGACGGCATCATCGATGCGGGCCATCGGGACGGCACCGTCCTCGACCGCCGCGATCAGCGTCTCGATGAACTGCGGATAGCCGACCGTGTCACCGGAGAACGGCTCCATGAACATGTCGACACCGGCGTTGACCGAGATGGCCACCTGCTCGGCGTACGTCCCCGGGATCTGGTGGATCGCCCGCCAGTCGGAGATCACCAGGCCGTCGAAGTCCTGCTTCTCCTTCAGCCACCCGGTGACGAGCTCCTCGTGGGCGTGCATCTTGAGCGGGTTGCCGAGGCCGTCCTCGGTCCAGTCGACGCTCGAGAAGGACGGCATCACCGAGCCGACGTCGTGCTTCCGGATCGCGGTGACGTACGGCGAGAGCGCGAGCTTCGCGAACTCGGCGCGCGATGCCTGGGTGACGCCCTGGTCGATGGTGTAGTCGCCCTCCCCCGTGCCGAAGGTCGTGAACCCGTCGCCGGCGAAGTGCTTGGCGGTCGCGAGCACTCGGTCGGGGTCGTCGAGCTCGCCGCGGTCGCCCTGGAACCCCTCGATCATCTGTGCCATCTTGGCGGCGAGCCTGGGTTCCTCACCGAAGGATTCGTACGTCCTCCCCCACCGATCGTCGCGAGCGACGCAGATGCACGGGGCGAAGGTCCACTGCGGCCCGGAGGCGCGGGTCTCCTCGGCCGTGATGTGCCCGATCCGCTCGGCGAGCTCCGGGTCACGGGTGGCACCCAGGCCGATGTTGTGCGGGAAGACCGTCGCCCCGTTGAGGTTGCCGTGGCCGTGGACCGAGTCCACGCCGTAGAGCAGCGGGATCCCCAGCCGGGTCGAGAGCGCCTGCTCCTGGAAGGCGTCGACCGTGTCAGCCCAGGCCTCGGGGGTGTTCTCGGCCGGGGTCGAGCCGCCGCCGGACAACACCGAGCCGAGCCCGAGGGTGGCGATCTGGCTGGGATCTGCGGCGACGTCGGCGCGCTCGGCCTGGGCCATCTGGCCGACCTTCTCGGCCAGGGTCATCCGGGCGAGCAGGTCCGCGACACGGGTCTTCGTGGGGAGGCGCGGGTTCTGGTAGGGCAGCGCGTGGCCCGATCGGGTGGCTGAGGTGCTGGCTGCGGGGTCGGCTGCGGTGCGGGCGGTGGTGTTGGCAGAAGCCGCGGTGGACGCGGGGGTGACGAGGAGCGTGGCGCAGAGCAGGCCGGCGAGAGCCGAAGCTCCACCGATCGCGCCGCGCTGTCTGTGTGATCGCACGGGACAGGCCTCCTGAGAGTGATCTGCCGGCGCCTCGGCGGTGAGGCGCCAGGGCTCGTGAGAGCGCTCCCAGCGTGACGGCGATCACACTCGGGGTCAATGGCTACGCGTGCGTAACCGCGCGAAATCCTCAGATCTGGTCAAGCAGCCAGGACGGGCCCAGCGCGGTGGCGCCGCCGCAGCGCGCCTGCAGCATCCGGTCGGCGGTCACCAACGTCACCCGGTCACCCTTCTCCAGCGCCTCACGGACGGCACCGACGATCGCGGCGTCACCGTCCTTGGGCGCGTGGACAGTCTGGACATGTGCGTCCCGCCCAGGACGTACGCCGCCCTTGGCCTGTCCCTCCAGCACCAGGACGATCCGGTCGTGTGGGAGATCGGCGACCAGGAGCGCCTCGTGCAGCCGGCGCGCGGCACCGGCGCGGTCCTTCCACCAGCCGTCGGGGCGGGCGCCGACGACGTTCGCGCCGTCGACGACGAGGACCGTCGACACTTACTTGAGGAACTTGGAGAAGTCCGCGGGCAGGTTGAGCTCGGCGGCCGCCTTCTCGTAGTCGATCTCCTCGCCTCCGGGCACCCCGAACGGGTTGGCGGCGGCCGGCTTCTTCTCGGCTGCGGCCTTGGCCTGCTGGGCGGCCTTGGCCGGGTTGCCGGATTTGCGCGCGCCCTTGCCCTTCTTCTTCTGGGCGACCTGCTTGGCGCCGGCGCGCTTGCCGAAGCCGGCACCAGGGGCGCCCGGCATACCGGGCATCCCGCCGCCGGAGGCCAGCTGCTTCATCATCTTCGACGCCTCGGTGAAGCGCTGGATGAGCTGGTTGACGTCGGAGACCTGGCGGCCCGATCCCTTCGCGATGCGGGCGCGGCGGGAGCCGTCGAGGATCTTGGGGTTGGCGCGCTCGGCCGGGGTCATCGACTGGATGATCGCCTTGATCCGGTCGATCTCGCGCTCGTCGAAGTTGTCGAGCTGCTCACGGAACTGGCCCATGCCCGGCAGCATGCCCATCAGCTTCGACATGGAGCCGAGCTTCTGGAGCTGCTGCATCTGCTTGAGGAAGTCCTCGAGCGTGAACTCCCCGGTCGCGAGCTTGGCAGCGTCCTGCTGGGCCTGGGCCTGGTCGAAGGTCTTCTCGGCCTTCTCGATCAGGGTGAGCATGTCGCCCATGTCGAGGATGCGGCCGGCCATCCGGTCGGGGTGGAACAGGTCGAAGTCGGTCATCTTCTCGCCGTTGGAGGCGAACATGACCGGCTTGCCGGTGATCTGGACGATGGAGAGGGCCGCACCACCGCGGGCGTCGCCGTCGAGCTTGGTGAGGACCACACCGTCGTAGCCGACGCCGTCGAGGAAGGCCTGGGCGGTGTTGACCGCGTCCTGACCGATCATCGCGTCGACGACGAAGAGGACCTCGTCGGGGTTGACCGCCGCCTTGATGTCGGCGGCCTGCTTCATCAGCTCCTCGTCGATGCCGAGGCGGCCGGCGGTGTCGACGATGACGACGTCGTGGAGCTTGCGCTTGGCCTCCTCGACGGCCTCGCGGGCGACCGCGACGGGGTCACCCACGCCGTTGCCCGGCTGCGGCGCGAAGACGGGGACGTTGACCCGCTCACCGTTGACCTGGAGCTGGTTGACCGCGTTGGGCCGCTGCAGGTCGGCGGCCACCAGCAGCGGCGCCTTGCCCTGCTCCTTCAGCCACAGCGCGAGCTTCGCGGCCAGGGTGGTCTTGCCGGCACCTTGCAGACCGGCGAGCATGATGACCGTCGGGCCGGTCTTGGCGTAGCGCAGCCGGCGGGTCTCGCCACCGAGGATCGTGACCAGCTCGTCGTTGACGATCTTGATGATCTGCTGGGCGGGGTTCAGCGCCTGGCTGACCTCCTCGCCGCGCGCCCGCTCCTTGACCCGAGCGACGAACTCGCGCACCACCGGCAACGCGACGTCGGCCTCGAGCAGCGCGATCCGGATCTCGCGAGCGGTGGCGTCGATGTCGGCATCGGTGAGGCGGCCCTTGCCCCGGATGTTCTTGAACGTCGTGGCGAGCCGGTCGGAGAGCGTGGCGAACAAAGCGGTCCTTCAGCAGAGTGGTTGTCCTGCAAAGACTAACGAACGGGCCCATCTCGTACGTCATCTGCAGGGTGCTCGAGGTAACTGGACGGGCACTTCGTGGACTTGATGGGTGTTTCAGTGCCCGTCAAGCCCAGGGATACCCGGTCGACCGGGTATCCCAGCCCACTCACTCGAGGGCAGCACGGACCGCGTGCGCCGCCTCGGCCGCGCGCTGCTCGGCGAGGGCGCCGGCTGAGGCCTCCTGCAGATAGAACACGTCGACGGCCTGCGGGCCGAGGGTGGAGATGTGGGCGGAGCGGACGGCGATCTCCATCCGGGCCAGCGCGGCGGCGACGGTGTAGACGACCCCGGGGCGATCGATGGTGCGCACCTCGAGGACGGTGGCTTTGCTGGAGGCCTCGGGACGTACGGCGACCGAGGGCTCGCTGCGCCGCGCGGCTGCGCTGGGCGCCAGCCGGGTCGCCGGGTCGAGGCGTCCCTCGGTAATCGCCGAGAAACGGGTACGCAGCACCGCGGCGTCGACGTAGGAGTCGTCGAGATCCCACACGCTGACCCCGAAAGCACCCTGCGGCCAGGCACGACACGCCCTGACCGGAAGCCGCGCGACCGCGAAGGTGGCCGCCAGGTCGGCGAGCAGGCCGAGCCGGTCGGGCGCGATCACCCACACCCGGGCGCCGTCGGCGAGCGGCTCGGCACGGAAGGAGGCGGCCCCGGAACGTACGCTCTCGGGGATCTCCACGGCGGCCTGCGGCCGCTCCCCCGCGGCGATGCCGGTGTCGAGCACCCGCGCGGCCCGCGCGGCGAGGTCGAGGATGAGCCGGGCCCGCCAGCTGGTCCAGGCCTGGGCGCTGGTCGCCCGCGCGTCGGCCTCGGTGAGCGCGGTGAGGAGCGCGAGCGCCTCCGCGTCACCCATCGTCTCCACCACGAGGTCGACGGTGGCCGGGTCGTCGGGGTCGCGGGTGGTCGCGGTCACCGACAGCAGCAAGTGCCAGCGCACCAGCAGCGCGATCAGCTCGACCTCCTCGTCAGGGAACCCCATCCGGGCGGCGATCCGGCGGGCGATCGGCTCCCCCGCGACGCTGTGCTCGGTCAGCGACCCCTTGCCGATGTCGTGGAGCAGCGCCGCGACCAGCAGCACGTCCGGGCGAGCGACGCGGGGCAGCAGCGCGACGGCCTCGATGCAGGTCTCGATGGTGTGCCGGTCGACGGTGAAGCGGTGGATGATCGAGGCGTGCGGCAGCAGCCGGATCCGCTCCCACTCGGGCAGGATCCGAGAGACCGCACCCGTCTCCTCCAACGTCTCCCAGACCGCGAGCAGGCCGCGTCCGGAGCCGAGCAGCCGGAGGAAGAGATGACGCGCCTCCTCCGGCCACGGCTCGGCCAGCGCCGGGGTGTCCCGGGCCAGTCGTGCGGCGGTCGGTGGTGCCAGGGCGACGCCATGCTCGGCGGCGAGCGCCGAGGCACGCAGCAGCATCAACGGGTCGCGCGACGGCCGGGCACCCGGCACCAGCACCACCTCGCCGGAGGCGAGCGCCAGGCCACCACCGAGCGGCGCCAGCTTGGGACGCCGCGGCGCCCCGGGACGTGAGCGCTCGAGGACCCCGTCCACCCGGCGCCAGGCCAGGCGGGACAGGTGGGTGAGGCGGCGGCCGATGGTGCGTACGTGGGCCTGCGCGGTGCGGGCGTCGGCCAGCTCGAGCCGCTCGGCGAGCTGGTCCCACATCTCCGGTACGACCCGGTCGGTGGCCCGCCCGGCGATCTCCTGCACCAGGTCGCGTACGTCGAGCAGGGCCCGCCGCGACTTCTCCAGGTCGACCGCGGGCACGTCGACCAGCCAGGTCGCCACGATCGCCTTGATCACGACCGCATCCCGCAGCCCGCCGTACATCTCCTTCAGGTCGGGCACCGAGGCGTGCGCGAGCTCGCCGGCGCGCCGGTGCCGCTCCACGCTCATCGTCCTCAGCTCGGGCAGCAGGGAGCGGGCATGCTTGCGCCAGTGCGCCAGCATCGTCGTACGCAGCCGCAGCACGAGCCCGCGGTCGCCGGCCAGGTGCCGGATGTCGAGCAGTCCCAGCGCCACCCGGAGGTCACCGCTCGAGGCGGAGAGCATCTCCGAGAACGACCGCACCGAGTGGTCGAGCTTGGGCGCGGCGTCCCAGAGCGGATACCAGACCTGCTCGGCCACCGGTCCTGGCGAGACGGCATCGTCGTGCACCAGGACCAGGTCCCAGTCGGAGAAGGGCGCGAGCTCCCCGCGCCCGTATCCGCCGACCGCGACCAGGGCGACCCCGACCTCGGGGCCGCCGGCCGCGGCGTACGCCTTGGCGCACTGCTCATCGGCCTGGGCCGTGCGCTCCGCCCGCCCTTCAGCGGTCACGTCGCCGCGATCGTTGGAAGAGGCCAGGATACGAACGCGACGACGCGACAGTCCTGACTGTCGCTCGCTGGCGCTCGCTCATACCCGCCCCCTGGTTACGAGATTCAGATCGCGGCGTCGTCGCGGTCGCCGGTGCGGACCCGCACGATGGTCTCCAGCGGGGAGACCCAGACCTTGCCGTCGCCGATGCGCTCGGTCTTCGCCGAGGTCTCGATGGCGCTGACCACCGAGTCGACCTCCTCGTCGGGCACGGCGATCTCGATGCGGATCTTCGGGACCAGGGCGACGTCGTACTCAGCACCGCGGTAGACCTCGGTGTGGCCCTTCTGCCTGCCGTAGCCCGAGACCTCGGAGACGGTCATGCCGGTGACGCCGACAGCTTCGAGGGCGACGCGGACGTCCTCCCATTTGTGGGGTTTGATCACTGCCGTGACGAGCTTCATTTGTCTCCTCCGGTGGGGATTCGATGGACCGACACTGCGAGGAAGCCTAGTCAGAGCGCGTCGGTGTCGCGCGCACCGGTCCGTACGCGGACGACGGACTCGATCGGACTGAGCCAGACCTTCCCGTCACCGATTCGGCCGGTCTGTGCGGTCTTCACGATGATCCCGACGACGTCCGCGGCATCGTCGTCCTCCACCACGATCTCGATGCGGATCTTCGGCACCAGGGCGATGTCGTACTCCGCGCCGCGGTAGACCTCGGTGTGGCCCTTCTGCCGGCCGTAGCCGGAGACCTCCGAGACGGTCATGCCGGTCACACCGAAGGCCTCCAGGGCCTCGCGCACGTCCTCCCACTTGTGGGGTTTGATCACTGCGGTCACGAGCTTCACGAGAGGGCGCCTCCAGAGGTCCTTGATCCTGCCATCTTCACCGCCACCTTCGCCCGGGGACGTTTCGACACCCCGAGGCGTCTGTTTCCTCTGTGTAACAGACCTTTTCACCGTACGTCGCCGAAGCATGGAAACAGCCCGCAAATCACCCGTGCCGGACCCGCGCGAGGCCACCAAAGGTCGCTACCCTCGTCGCATGTCGCACTACGCCGTCGAGATCGACCTCGATCATCGCAACACCAGCCACGTGCAGGTCCTCGACCTGGCTGAGTCGGCCGCCTCGACGGGCGGAGGGAAGCGGGTCCTCGACGTGGGCTGCTGGACCGGCGAGATCGGCCGGATCCTCACCGAGCGCGGCTGCACGGTCACCGGCATCGAGATCGACCCGGAGGCAGCCGGCCTGGCCGAGAAGGTCCTGGAGAGGGTGATCGTCGCCGACCTCGACGCGACGCCGCTGACCGAGATCGTCGAGCCCGGCTCCTTCGACGTGGTGATCTTCGCCGACGTGCTCGAGCACCTCGTCGACCCGCGGGCGGCGCTGGAGCAAGCCCGTGAGCTGCTCGCCCCCGGCGGCCGGGTGGTCATCTCGATCCCCAACGTGACCCACGGTTCGATCCGTCTCGCCCTGCTGCAGGGCCGCTGGCGCACCACCGACACCGGCCTGCTGGACCGCACCCACATCAAGTTCTACTCGCGCGAGGGGCTGCTGGCGCTCTTCGCCGAGGCCGGCTACGCCGTCGAGGACCTGCGTGGCACCACCGCCGACCCGCTCAACGTCGAGGTCGCGGTCGACCCCCGCCAGCTCCCCGACGTCGCCGTCGAGTGGGTCCGTCAACAGCCCGACGCGCTCGTCTACCAGTTCCAGCTCGCCGCCCGGCCGCTCGCCGAGGGCGAGCTTCCGCCCGCCCCGCCCGAGCTCGTCCAGGCCGCCCCGGCCGACGAGGTCCGGTTCCGCGACGAGCACACCAGGCAGTTCGAGGAGGCCACCCGCTCCCGGCTGGCCACCCGCGACCACATCCTCGGCATCCAGGCCTCCGCCAACTCCGCCCAGGCGCGGGTCGGCACCCTGTCCAAGCAGCTGCGCGAGGCCCGCGAGGTCAACCGGCGCCGCCGCGAGCGCATCGAGCGGCTGCGCGGCAAGGTCGCCGGCCTCGAGGCCGATCTGACCTACGCCAACCGTCACCCGGTGCGGAACTTCGGCCGCCGCGTCGTCCGCCGCCTCCGCCGCGCCGCCCAGTCCTAGCCCAGCGCCGGAGCGCCCCTCGTCTGGACGCAGCGTAGCGAGGAGCGTCAGCGACGAGCGGAGCGGAGGAAGACGAGGGTCGAGCGGAGGCGCTGCGCGACGTGCGAAGCAATCGCATTCAACTCAGCGGACGTTGTTGGAGTAGCCCTCGCGTACGTGCGTGTAGTCGCCCCAGCGGTTGTTGACGAAGTCCTTCTCCCAGTCGTGGACCGCGTTGTCGCGGCTGACCGACTCGAAGTGGAACAGGACGACGTCGTGGAGCCAGACCAGACGCAACCCGAGTGAGCGACGGACCTTGAGACACAGGTCGACGTCGTTGTAGTTGACCGGCAGGCGCTCGCTGAACCCGCCGGCCTCGAAGAAGACCTCACGGCGCATCGCGACGCAGGCACCGGTGAGCGCGGAGGTCTCCCGGTTGATGTGCAGCTCGCCGTGGTTGCCGCGCTCCTCGGGGCGCGCCCGGTAGTAGGCGTGGGTGATGGTGCCACTGCCGTAGACCAGCCCGGCATGCTGGATGCGGAGGTCCTCGAAGAGCAGCTTGGGACCGGTCATGCCGACTCCCGCCTCGCGCAGCGGCGCGATCAGGTGCTCGATGACGCCCTCGGAGTAGGCCTCCATGTCGTCGTTGAGGAAGACCAGCACGTCGCCGCGCGCGTGCGCGGCACCGACGTTGCACTTGGCGCTGAAGCTGAACTTCTCGGTGAACTCGACGAGCTTGATGTCGGCGCCCTCGATCGCCCGCAGCGCTTCCAGCACCGGTGCCGGG
>NZ_JBHVKN010000140.1:0-13239 GCF_042798075.1 Nocardioides sp. NPDC057772 | reverse complement strand
GGTCTTCTGCCCTGTGAAGGGCTTACAGCGCGCGGGCAAGAGCCAGCTTCGCCTGGACGGCGGCTCGCTCGGCCTTGCGGCCCAGGCGAGCGGCCTTGACGAGGGCGTGGCCTCGCCGCAGTTCACGCGCCTCTCCCAGGCGCGCGGACATTTGCGCGCGTGCCAGGTCTTCGTAAAGCAAGTTCATCTGAGTGCTCCGTACTCGGTTGGTGTTCATGTCTGGTGGTTCTCCTGCTGGTCAGCGGGCTCCGGCGCCCATGGTCATCACGATCGTGTTCATAGCTGTCGCCCTTCGTCGTTGAAACGCTGGTTGGTGCTTCGGTGCTGGTCGGTCGATCAGGCGGCGTCCTTACGGGGCCGGCCACGGGGCCGCTTGCGGGGGATCACCTTCCCCTGCAGGAGCAGCTGGCCACCCCAGACGCCCCAGGGCTCACGCCGGTCGAGGGCGCCGGCGAGGCAGAGCGGCTGCACAGGGCAGGTCGCGCAGAGCGCCTTGGCGAACTCGACGTCGGCCGGGGACTCGGCGAACCACAGCTCGGGGTTGTTGGCCCGGCAGGGAAGCAGGTCCTCGTCGTAGCGGTTGGCGCGGTCGTGGAGAACGCCGAGAGTGGTCTCGACGGGCTCGACCACCGAGGGCTCGAGAGTGCTGGTCATATGTACACCTCCTTTGTGACTGATCGCGGGTTTTGAGAAACAGAAAGGCCGCGGATCCCGGGTTTCGGGTTCCGCGGCCTGGAGGCTGCTGTGACTACGTGGTTCTACGTAGCCGGACAGCTCCAGGCTCGAATCCCGAGGGACTTGACCTTGATGGCATCCGCCTGCGGGGACACGAGTCCCTCGACACGCGTGCCGTAACCGGCGCCCATAAAGGCACCGGCAGCCGGGGTGGCCCACTTCGGGCTCTGCCCGATCAGGGTGAACAGCGGGCTGGACAGCTCCGGGTGGCCGCACGCGGACATGGCGATGCCATTGATCGGCGTCTGGATCGTGTTGATCTTCACTGGGGCCACCTCCTTCGGGGCTGTCGGGCGCGCTCAACAGGCACGCGGGCTTTACTTGATGAAGGAACAGTAACCGGCCGGGCTGGTCGGCCGCAAACGATTAAACCGGTTGATTTCGAGGAATTTCTCTGAAGGGTTTCAGGCGTCGGCGGCGATCACGTCAAGGACTTCCGAGCCGTACGTCTCGACCTTGCCGCGGCCGATGCCGGCGATGCGCTGCAGATCCTGGAGCGTGCTGGGCTTCTGCTCGGCGATCTGCTCGAGCGTGGCGTCGGTGAAGACCACGAAGGCCGGCTTGCGGATCGCCTCGGCAGTCTCCTTGCGCCACTGCTTCAGCCGGCCGTAGAGCTCCTCGTCGTAGGGCGCGTCACAGCCCTCGTGGCGACCCATCCGCTTCTCCGTCGCCGAGCCGAGCGGACCGCCGCAGGCCTTGCACATCCGGGCCTTGCCGGAGCCGGGGCGCCGCGTCGGCGTGGTGGACCTCGCCGGTCGCAGCGGGTCGAGGAAGCGCGACGGCCGACGCCGCGCGGCCTGGCCGGGCTGGCGGGCGAGCGCCCAGGACAGGGTCAGGTCGACCCGCGCCCGGGTGAGGCCGACGTAGAGCAGTCGGCGCTCCTCCTCGATCTCGGCCGGGGTCGGCTCCTCACCGCGGAGGATGAACGGCATCGTGCCGTCCTGGAGGCCGACCAGGAAGACCGAGTCCCACTCCAGTCCCTTGGCGGCATGGAAGGTCGCCAGGGTCACTCCCGACGGCACCGGTGCGTGCTGCTCGGCCGCACGGCGGTCGAGCTCGGCGACGAGGCCGGCCAGGTCGCCGCCGGCCGCCGCGAAGGCGCGGGCCTGGTCGATCAACGCCTGCCACGACTCCCAGCGGTCACGGGTCTGACCGCGGCCGTCCGGCGGCTCCGAGGTCCAGCCCATCCCGGCCAGGATCCCGTGGACCGACTCCAGCAGCTCGTCGCCGATCACGGCGCCCTGGCCTCCGCGCGCGGCGCCCCGGATCCGGGTCACCGCCTCGCGGACCTCGGGCCGGTCGAAGAACCTGGCGGCGCCGCGTACGACATAGGGGATCCGGCGCGCGGTCAGGGCATCCTCGTAGGCCTCCGACTGGGCGTTGATCCGGAACAGGATGGCCATCTCGTTGTAGGGCTTGCCGGACTGGTGCAGGCGCAGGATCTCGGCGGCGACGCCCTCGGCCTCGGCGACCTCGTCGGGCTGCTCGACGTGCTCGACGGCGGGCCCGGCGTCACGCTGCGCCTGCAGCTGCACGCCCGCGCTGGGGGTGCCTTCCAGGATCTTGTTGGCAACCTTCACCACCTGCGGGGAGGATCGGTAGTTGCGGACCAGCTCCACCGAGGTGGCGCCGGGATGCTTCTTCGGGAAGTCGCGCAGGTAGGCCGCGTCGGCGCCGGCGAAGGTGTAGATCGTCTGGGCCGGGTCGCCGACGACGCAGATCTCGTTGCGCCCTCCCAGCCACAGGTCGAGCAGCGCCGACTGGAGCGGCGAGACGTCTTGGAACTCGTCGACGGTGAACCACTTGTATTGCCGCCTGACCTGCGCAGCGACCCGCTCGTCGTGCTCGAGGAGGCCGGCGGTCAGCAGCAGCACGTCCTCCATGTCCATGCGCGCCTGGGTGCGCTTGACGTCCTCGTAGGCGGCGTAGATGTGTCCCACCATCGAGGGGGTCAGGCCGCCGACCTCCCGGCCGCGTGCCTCGGCCGACTTCGGGTAGTCGTCGGGATGGACGTTGGAGACCTTCGACCACTCGATCTCCGAGGCGAGGTCGCGCGCCTGGGCCTGGTCGACGTTGATCCGCTGACGCTGGGCGGCCGCGCGGATGAGCGGGATCTTCGACTCGGTCAGGTTGGGCAGCTCGGTGCCGTAGACCTTGGGCCAGAAGAACCGCAGCTGCCGCAGCGCGGCCGAGTGGAACGTGCGCGCCTGGACCGCGCCGGCGCCCATGGCACGCAACCGCTGCCGCATCTCCCCCGCCGCGCGGGTGGTGAAGGTGACCGCGAGGACCTCCTGCGGCGCGTAGACGCCGGTGGCGACGCCGTAGGCGATCCGGTGGGTGATCGCCCTGGTCTTCCCCGTCCCGGCACCCGCCAGCACCCGGACCGGACCGCGCACCGCCTCCGCCACCCGGCGTTGCTCAGGGTCGAGGGCGGCGAGGAGGGACTCGGGGGTCATGGGCGGGAAGAACTCCTCGGGGTGGGAACGTTGTGCCTGCGGGTCAACACTATTGGCTCGCACCGACAGTTCTGATGAGGAGAGTCCCGATGAGTAGCTTCACCATGTACACCACGCCCTGGTGTGGATACTGCCAGCGGCTCAAGGGACAGCTCGGCCGGGAGGACATCACCTTCGACGAGGTCGACATCGAGCAGGTCCCCGAGGCCGCCCAGATCGTCGAGCAGGTCAACGACGGCAACCAGACCGTCCCCACGCTCGTCTACTCCGACGGCACCGCGATGACCAACCCGTCGATCGCTCAGGTCAAGGCGAAGCTCGCCGAGCTGGCCTGACCTCCTCGGGGTCACCACGATCCGGGCAGCTCGCCGCCGTACCACGCCTCGACCAGCGACCGGCTGATCGAGATCCCGCTGGGCAGCTTGATCTGACCGCTCTCCGCGACCGCGGCGAGCTCGGCCCGGGTGAACCAGCGTGCCTCGCGGATCTCGTCCTCGTCGACGTGGATGTCGGTCGACGACGCGCGCGCGAAGAAGCCGAGCATCAGGCTGGCCGGCAGCGGCCAGGGCTGGTTGCCGAAGTAGTCGACCTGCCCGACGCGTACGCCGACCTCCTCGGCGACCTCGCGACGGACCGCGTCCTCGAGCGACTCCCCCGGCTCGACGAAGCCGGCGAGCGTGGAGAAGTTGGGCGCGGGCCAGCGGGTGTGGTTGCCCAGCAGGCAGCGCTCCTCGGCGCTCCCGGGCTCTCCCGAGGTCACCAGCATGATCACCGCCGGGTCGGTGCGCGGGAAGGTCAGGTGGCCCTCCGCGCAGGCCAGCTCGTGGCCGGCCGCGCGCGGCTCCAGCGCGCCGCCGCACCGCGAGCAGAACCGGGTCGCCCGGTGCCACTCGGCCAGGCCGATCGCATGCATCAGAAAGCTGGTCTCGGTCGTGTCGGCGAGCATCGCCGGAAAGAGCCCGCGCAGGTCACGCCAGGACTCCCCCGCCTCCTCGCGGCCGGTGAGCACCGCGAACCTGGCTCCTTCGGCGGTGTCGCCGAGGAGCAGCCGGATCCCCTCCGGCGAGTCTGCCGGCGTACGCCACCTCACCCCGGTCTCGCCGGACGGCTCGACCCTGTTGCCGGCGACCACGAGGACCCTCGTGGTCTCGTCCGTCCAGGCCTTCTCGACCCAGCCGTCGTCGGCGCGCAGATGGCCGGAGCGGTCGTGGCCAGAACGGTCATGTACAGCCTGGGTGATTCTCAGATGGATGGGCAGCTTCGGGGAGTCCACCCGTCAGAGCCTATGAGGTGGGTATATGTTCCGCGGCGTGGATCGGTTATGGCGCATCGCCGCTGTCGTCTCCGTCGTGGTCGCGCTCGCGATCAACGTCTACATCGCCTGGGGCTCGAACCTCTCGTTCATGTACGACGAGATCGGCACCGTCATCCACGGACGCACCGTCCTCGGGCTGGACTCACCGCAACTCAACACCCCCGGCTACTACCCCGGCTGGGGCGTGCTGCTGGCGCCGTTGTGGCTGGTCACGTCCAACGTCTTCACCTTCTACCAGCTGGCGATCGTCGTCGGCCTGGCGATCAGCATGCTCACGATCTGGCCCCTGGCCCGGGTCGCCGAACGCCTCAGCGGCGTCACCCCCGCGCAGGGCGTGGTCGCCGGCGCCATCGTGACCGCGCTGCCGCCGCGTGCGATCCAGGCCGACTACATCCTGTCCGAGCGGCTGATCACGCTGCTCGTCGTGGTGGCGACGCTGGTCGCGTTCCGGCTCTGGGAGAGGCCGACCTACCGCGGCGTACTCCTGCTCAGCCTGCTCACCGGCCTCGCGCTCTTCTCTCACGCCCGGATGCAGGTCTTCGTGGCCGCGGTCGCGCTGTGGCTCATCTTCTTCCTCGTACGCAAGTGGCAGATCGCCCTCGTCGGGCTGGTCGCCACCGGCGTGCTCGCCGTCGTGGCCAACAAGGCCGCGCTCTGGTTCCACGCCCAGCTGGTGCCGTGGAAGTTCATCCAGGCACAGGGTTTCTTCGAGAAGGTCACGCAGGCCAACCCGCGGTTCTGGGTCAACACCTTCGCCGGTGAGGCCTGGACGCAGATGGTCGGCAGCTTCGGCGTCGTGGTCGTCGGGTTCGTCGTGGTGACCGCGATGTTCTGGAAGGAGCTCCGCTCTCGGCAGGTGGGGCCAGCAGGGTTCGTGCTGATCGCTGCCGGCTCGATGTACGTCCTG
This sequence comes from Nocardioides sp. NPDC057772, assembly GCF_042798075.1. Lineage (NCBI taxonomy): Bacteria > Bacillati > Actinomycetota > Actinomycetes > Propionibacteriales > Nocardioidaceae > Nocardioides > Nocardioides sp. NPDC057772. Next base: position 7,826 of record NZ_JBHVKN010000140.1, on the reverse strand, counting down.
AGCTGCCTGAACTGGGGCAACGAGTACTCGCTGTTCACCATGGAGTGGCGGCGTTTCGACTACTGGATCTACGGGCGCTACATCGACCCGGTCTTCGCGGTCCTGGTGCTGGCCGGGGTGGGCGCGGCGATCCAGGCCGTACGCTCCCGCGCGGTCTTCGTCTGGACCTGGGTGATCGTCGCCGGGATCTCGCTGGTGACCATCCTCGTCGTCGCCCCCGACGCACCCACCTGGGCCTACACCACCCCCGCGCACATCCCGGGCGCGATCCCGTGGTGGTGGGCGCTTCCCGACGGCCAGTTCCCGCAGCCCGGTCCGATCCCGTCGTTCACCAACGACAACCGCTTCTGGCTGATCGCGACGCTGTGCGCCCTGGCGCCGCTGGCGATCTGGACCCTCCTCGCTGCCCTTCCGCTGCGCCGACTGGCCCCCGAGCTGGCCGGCCGGGCCCGTGCCGTGGTCGTCACCGCGCTCATCCTGGTCATCGGCACCACCGGCTCGGCCGTCGCCGACGTGGCCTCCGACAGGTTCCACGAACGCTTCGACCACGCCGGCCCGATCGTCGACGACCTACGCTCGATCCTCGCCGAACACCCCGACGCGGTCGTCGCCTACGACAAGAACTGCCCCCGCCGCCCCTCCGCGATGAACTCCGAGCGCAACTGGCTGATGTGGTGGATGCTTCCCACCATCGTCGAGCGCGAGTGGGAGTGGGGCGACGACATCGTCTTCTCGTGCCCTGAGGGAGAGCCCGCCTTCGTCACCGGCGCGGTGATGCTGCGGGAACGGCCCTTCCCTTACGCGACGGTCTGGATCATGCCTGGGGATCTGCTCGACTCGCTTCGGGAGTCTGGGGAACTGCCGGAGGTTGCTCGCACGGTGAAGTAGCGTTCGCTGATCGCGTCTTCTGCGTCAGTTTTGTTGCGCGGTCTGGCGTTGGCAGGCGACTGATCTTTCCTGCTGGTCTGGGCCGCCGACCCTGACCTCGAGTGTTTCTCGACCTGCCCCGGAGTCAAGGACGGCCTGCGGCCGCCGGCTACGCCGGCCGCTTCGCGGTCCTTGACACCGGACCATGTCGAGAAAGATTTGGCTGGCTATCAGGGGCGGCGGCCCCAGAGTGGCCGCGGGACACTCGCTCCTCGGGAGGTGGATGCCCCGGCGCGAACGAAAATTCATTCACCCGCAGGGGACGAACGAATTTTCGTTCACCCCGCCATTCGACCTAGTCCTCTCGGCGCGAACGAAAATTCGTTCGCCACCGATCCCAAGCCCCACCCAACCCAGACCGCCGCGCCAGACCCCTGCCGCCGACCCGATAGCCAGCCAAAAATTCTCAGCGACGGGCCGGTGTCAAGGACCGCGAAGCGGCCGGCGAAGCCGGCGGCCGCAGGCCGTCCTTGACTCCGGGGCAGGTCGAGAAACACTCGAGGTCAGGGTCGGCGGCCCAGACCAGCAGGAAAGATCAGTCGCCTGCCAACGCCAGACCGCGCAACAAAACTGACGCAGAAGACGCGATCAGCGAACGCTACTTCACCGTGCGAGCAACCTCCGGCAGTTCCCCAGACTCCCGAAGCGAGTCGAGCAGATCCCCAGGCATGATCCAGACCGTCGCGTAAGGGAAGGGCCGTTCCCGCAGCATCACCGCGCCGGTGACGAAGGCGGGCTCTCCCTCAGGGCACGAGAAGACGATGTCGTCGCCCCACTCCCACTCGCGCTCGACGATGGTGGGAAGCATCCACCACATCAGCCAGTTGCGCTCGGAGTTCATCGCGGAGGGGCGGCGGGGGCAGTTCTTGTCGTAGGCGACGACCGCGTCGGGGTGTTCGGCGAGGATCGAGCGTAGGTCGTCGACGATCGGGCCGGCGTGGTCGAAGCGTTCGTGGAACCTGTCGGAGGCCACGTCGGCGACGGCCGAGCCGGTGGTGCCGATGACCAGGATGAGCGCGGTGACGACCACGGCACGGGCCCGGCCGGCCAGCTCGGGGGCCAGTCGGCGCAGCGGAAGGGCAGCGAGGAGGGTCCAGATCGCCAGCGGCGCCAGGGCGCACAGCGTCGCGATCAGCCAGAAGCGGTTGTCGTTGGTGAACGACGGGATCGGACCGGGCTGCGGGAACTGGCCGTCGGGAAGCGCCCACCACCACGGGATCGCGCCCGGGATGTGCGCGGGGGTGGTGTAGGCCCAGGTGGGTGCGTCGGGGGCGACGACGAGGATGGTCACCAGCGAGATCCCGGCGACGATCACCCAGGTCCAGACGAAGACCGCGCGGGAGCGTACGGCCTGGATCGCCGCGCCCACCCCGGCCAGCACCAGGACCGCGAAGACCGGGTCGATGTAGCGCCCGTAGATCCAGTAGTCGAAACGCCGCCACTCCATGGTGAACAGCGAGTACTCGTTGCCCCAGTTCAGGCAGCTCAGGACGTACATCGAGCCGGCAGCGATCAGCACGAACCCTGCTGGCCCCACCTGCCGAGAGCGGAGCTCCTTCCAGAACATCGCGGTCACCACGACGAACCCGACGACCACGACGCCGAAGCTGCCGACCATCTGCGTCCAGGCCTCACCGGCGAAGGTGTTGACCCAGAACCGCGGGTTGGCCTGCGTGACCTTCTCGAAGAAACCCTGTGCCTGGATGAACTTCCACGGCACCAGCTGGGCGTGGAACCAGAGCGCGGCCTTGTTGGCCACGACGGCGAGCACGCCGGTGGCGACCAGCCCGACGAGGGCGATCTGCCACTTGCGTACGAGGAAGAAGATGAGCCACAGCGCGACCGCGGCCACGAAGACCTGCATCCGGGCGTGAGAGAAGAGCGCGAGGCCGGTGAGCAGGCTGAGCAGGAGTACGCCGCGGTAGGTCGGCCTCTCCCAGAGCCGGAACGCGACCAGCGTCGCCACCACGACGAGCAGCGTGATCAGCCGCTCGGACAGGATGTAGTCGGCCTGGATCGCACGCGGCGGCAGCGCGGTCACGATGGCGCCGGCGACCACGCCCTGCGCGGGGGTGACGCCGCTGAGGCGTTCGGCGACCCGGGCCAGGGGCCAGATCGTGAGCATGCTGATCGCCAGGCCGACGACGATCGCCAGCTGGTAGAAGGTGAAGACGTTGGACGTGACCAGCCACAACGGCGCCAGCAGCACGCCCCAGCCGGGGTAGTAGCCGGGGGTGTTGAGTTGCGGTGAGTCCAGCCCGAGGACGGTGCGTCCGTGGATGACGGTGCCGATCTCGTCGTACATGAACGAGAGGTTCGAGCCCCAGGCGATGTAGACGTTGATCGCGAGCGCGACCACGACGGAGACGACAGCGGCGATGCGCCATAACCGATCCACGCCGCGGAACATATACCCACCTCATAGGCTCTGACGGGTGGACTCCCCGAAGCTGCCCATCCATCTGAGAATCACCCAGGCTGTACATGACCGTTCTGGCCACGACCGCTCCGGCCATCTGCGCGCCGACGACGGCTGGGTCGAGAAGGCCTGGACGGACGAGACCACGAGGGTCCTCGTGGTCGCCGGCAACAGGGTCGAGCCGTCCGGCGAGACCGGGGTGAGGTGGCGTACGCCGGCAGACTCGCCGGAGGGGATCCGGCTGCTCCTCGGCGACACCGCCGAAGGAGCCAGGTTCGCGGTGCTCACCGGCCGCGAGGAGGCGGGGGAGTCCTGGCGTGACCTGCGCGGGCTCTTTCCGGCGATGCTCGCCGACACGACCGAGACCAGCTTTCTGATGCATGCGATCGGCCTGGCCGAGTGGCACCGGGCGACCCGGTTCTGCTCGCGGTGCGGCGGCGCGCTGGAGCCGCGCGCGGCCGGCCACGAGCTGGCCTGCGCGGAGGGCCACCTGACCTTCCCGCGCACCGACCCGGCGGTGATCATGCTGGTGACCTCGGGAGAGCCCGGGAGCGCCGAGGAGCGCTGCCTGCTGGGCAACCACACCCGCTGGCCCGCGCCCAACTTCTCCACGCTCGCCGGCTTCGTCGAGCCGGGGGAGTCGCTCGAGGACGCGGTCCGTCGCGAGGTCGCCGAGGAGGTCGGCGTACGCGTCGGGCAGGTCGACTACTTCGGCAACCAGCCCTGGCCGCTGCCGGCCAGCCTGATGCTCGGCTTCTTCGCGCGCGCGTCGTCGACCGACATCCACGTCGACGAGGACGAGATCCGCGAGGCACGCTGGTTCACCCGGGCCGAGCTCGCCGCGGTCGCGGAGAGCGGTCAGATCAAGCTGCCCAGCGGGATCTCGATCAGCCGGTCGCTGGTCGAGGCGTGGTACGGCGGCGAGCTGCCCGGATCGTGGTGACCCCGAGGAGGTCAGGCCAGCTCGGCGAGCTTCGCCTTGACCTGAGCGATCGACGGGTTGGTCATCGCGGTGCCGTCGGAGTAGACGAGCGTGGGGACGGTCTGGTTGCCGTCGTTGACCTGCTCGACGATCTGGGCGGCCTCGGGGACCTGCTCGATGTCGACCTCGTCGAAGGTGATGTCCTCCCGGCCGAGCTGTCCCTTGAGCCGCTGGCAGTATCCACACCAGGGCGTGGTGTACATGGTGAAGCTACTCATCGGGACTCTCCTCATCAGAACTGTCGGTGCGAGCCAATAGTGTTGACCCGCAGGCACAACGTTCCCACCCCGAGGAGTTCTTCCCGCCCATGACCCCCGAGTCCCTCCTCGCCGCCCTCGACCCTGAGCAACGCCGGGTGGCGGAGGCGGTGCGCGGTCCGGTCCGGGTGCTGGCGGGTGCCGGGACGGGGAAGACCAGGGCGATCACCCACCGGATCGCCTACGGCGTCGCCACCGGCGTCTACGCGCCGCAGGAGGTCCTCGCGGTCACCTTCACCACCCGCGCGGCGGGGGAGATGCGGCAGCGGTTGCGTGCCATGGGCGCCGGCGCGGTCCAGGCGCGCACGTTCCACTCGGCCGCGCTGCGGCAGCTGCGGTTCTTCTGGCCCAAGGTCTACGGCACCGAGCTGCCCAACCTGACCGAGTCGAAGATCCCGCTCATCCGCGCGGCCGCCCAGCGTCAGCGGATCAACGTCGACCAGGCCCAGGCGCGCGACCTCGCCTCGGAGATCGAGTGGTCGAAGGTCTCCAACGTCCATCCCGACGACTACCCGAAGTCGGCCGAGGCACGCGGCCGGGAGGTCGGCGGCCTGACCCCCTCGATGGTGGGACACATCTACGCCGCCTACGAGGACGTCAAGCGCACCCAGGCGCGCATGGACATGGAGGACGTGCTGCTGCTGACCGCCGGCCTCCTCGAGCACGACGAGCGGGTCGCTGCGCAGGTCAGGCGGCAATACAAGTGGTTCACCGTCGACGAGTTCCAAGACGTCTCGCCGCTCCAGTCGGCGCTGCTCGACCTGTGGCTGGGAGGGCGCAACGAGATCTGCGTCGTCGGCGACCCGGCCCAGACGATCTACACCTTCGCCGGCGCCGACGCGGCCTACCTGCGCGACTTCCCGAAGAAGCATCCCGGCGCCACCTCGGTGGAGCTGGTCCGCAACTACCGATCCTCCCCGCAGGTGGTGAAGGTTGCCAACAAGATCCTGGAAGGCACCCCCAGCGCGGGCGTGCAGCTGCAGGCGCAGCGTGACGCCGGGCCCGCCGTCGAGCACGTCGAGCAGCCCGACGAGGTCGCCGAGGCCGAGGGCGTCGCCGCCGAGATCCTGCGCCTGCACCAGTCCGGCAAGCCCTACAACGAGATGGCCATCCTGTTCCGGATCAACGCCCAGTCGGAGGCCTACGAGGATGCCCTGACCGCGCGCCGGATCCCCTATGTCGTACGCGGCGCCGCCAGGTTCTTCGACCGGCCCGAGGTCCGCGAGGCGGTGACCCGGATCCGGGGCGCCGCGCGCGGAGGCCAGGGCGCCGTGATCGGCGACGAGCTGCTGGAGTCGGTCCACGGGATCCTGGCCGGGATGGGCTGGACCTCGGAGCCGCCGGACGGCCGCGGTCAGACCCGTGACCGCTGGGAGTCGTGGCAGGCGTTGATCGACCAGGCCCGCGCCTTCGCGGCGGCCGGCGGCGACCTGGCCGGCCTCGTCGCCGAGCTCGACCGCCGTGCGGCCGAGCAGCACGCACCGGTGCCGTCGGGAGTGACCCTGGCGACCTTCCATGCCGCCAAGGGACTGGAGTGGGACTCGGTCTTCCTGGTCGGCCTCCAGGACGGCACGATGCCGTTCATCCTCCGCGGTGAGGAGCCGACCCCGGCCGAGATCGAGGAGGAGCGCCGACTGCTCTACGTCGGCCTCACCCGGGCGCGGGTCGACCTGACCCTGTCCTGGGCGCTCGCCCGCCAGCCCGGCCAGGCCGCGCGGCGTCGGCCGTCGCGCTTCCTCGACCCGCTGCGACCGGCGAGGTCCACCACGCCGACGCGGCGCCCCGGCTCCGGCAAGGCCCGGATGTGCAAGGCCTGCGGCGGTCCGCTCGGCTCGGCGACGGAGAAGCGGATGGGTCGCCACGAGGGCTGTGACGCGCCCTACGACGAGGAGCTCTACGGCCGGCTGAAGCAGTGGCGCAAGGAGACTGCCGAGGCGATCCGCAAGCCGGCCTTCGTGGTCTTCACCGACGCCACGCTCGAGCAGATCGCCGAGCAGAAGCCCAGCACGCTCCAGGATCTGCAGCGCATCGCCGGCATCGGCCGCGGCAAGGTCGAGACGTACGGCTCGGAAGTCCTTGACGTGATCGCCGCCGACGCCTGAAACCCTTCAGAGAAATTCCTCGAAATCAACCGGTTTAATCGTTTGCGGCCGACCAGCCCGGCCGGTTACTGTTCCTTCATCAAGTAAAGCCCGCGTGCCTGTTGAGCGCGCCCGACAGCCCCGAAGGAGGTGGCCCCAGTGAAGATCAACACGATCCAGACGCCGATCAATGGCATCGCCATGTCCGCGTGCGGCCACCCGGAGCTGTCCAGCCCGCTGTTCACCCTGATCGGGCAGAGCCCGAAGTGGGCCACCCCGGCTGCCGGTGCCTTTATGGGCGCCGGTTACGGCACGCGTGTCGAGGGACTCGTGTCCCCGCAGGCGGATGCCATCAAGGTCAAGTCCCTCGGGATTCGAGCCTGGAGCTGTCCGGCTACGTAGAACCACGTAGTCACAGCAGCCTCCAGGCCGCGGAACCCGAAACCCGGGATCCGCGGCCTTTCTGTTTCTCAAAACCCGCGATCAGTCACAAAGGAGGTGTACATATGACCAGCACTCTCGAGCCCTCGGTGGTCGAGCCCGTCGAGACCACTCTCGGCGTTCTCCACGACCGCGCCAACCGCTACGACGAGGACCTGCTTCCCTGCCGGGCCAACAACCCCGAGCTGTGGTTCGCCGAGTCCCCGGCCGACGTCGAGTTCGCCAAGGCGCTCTGCGCGACCTGCCCTGTGCAGCCGCTCTGCCTCGCCGGCGCCCTCGACCGGCGTGAGCCCTGGGGCGTCTGGGGTGGCCAGCTGCTCCTGCAGGGGAAGGTGATCCCCCGCAAGCGGCCCCGTGGCCGGCCCCGTAAGGACGCCGCCTGATCGACCGACCAGCACCGAAGCACCAACCAGCGTTTCAACGACGAAGGGCGACAGCTATGAACACGATCGTGATGACCATGGGCGCCGGAGCCCGCTGACCAGCAGGAGAACCACCAGACATGAACACCAACCGAGTACGGAGCACTCAGATGAACTTGCTTTACGAAGACCTGGCACGCGCGCAAATGTCCGCGCGCCTGGGAGAGGCGCGTGAACTGCGGCGAGGCCACGCCCTCGTCAAGGCCGCTCGCCTGGGCCGCAAGGCCGAGCGAGCCGCCGTCCAGGCGAAGCTGGCTCTTGCCCGCGCGCTGTAAGCCCTTCACAGGGCAGAAGACC
>NZ_JBHVKN010000139.1:0-13260 GCF_042798075.1 Nocardioides sp. NPDC057772 | reverse complement strand
AGCGCCTCCGTATGGCCCTGCGCTTCGGTGGCGGTAATGAGTGCCTGAATGATGCGCAGGGCGCGCCCTCGGACGGATTTGGTCTCGTCGCCCACAAGTGCATTCTCGGCCGACGCAACTGACGTCTCGGCGTCCACGAGTGCCGTCTCGGCCGACGTAGCTGACGTCTCGGTGGGTCAGGGGAGGCCGGGCAGGCGGATCTGGCGGCCGTCGGCACCACGCTGGGAGCCGGTGATGCGGTCGCAGGAGCCGGTGTCGACCCAGCAGCGGAGGTACCAGGAGTCCGAGCCCGTCGCGGTGTAGAGGACGACGCTGCGGTCGGACTCGAATCCGGCGACGTAGACCTTCTCGACGGCGTCGGGTACGCGAAGGTCGATGTGCTCGGAGGTGCTCATGTTGACCGCGATGCCGCGCTCGGCGCCGTAGCTGATCATCCCGGGGTCGCTGGGGTTGCGGGCGATGGCGACGATCGAGCCGTCGGGGGAGTCCGCGACGGAGCCGGGCAGGGCCGCGTGGACGCCGGGCTGGGTGAGGCTTCCGTCGGCCTCGATGGCGGCGAAGCGGGCCTCCCACTCGCCGGGGTTGTGGAGGAGTACGCCGCGGCGCAGCGGGATCAGCTGCTGATAGCCGAGCGGCAGCGAGATCCGCTGGGTCGCGTGGCCGGGATCCCAGGCCGTCACCGGTGGCCGGGAGACGGTGAGCTCGCCGTAGTTGCCGGGTGCGGGCGCCGGGGTGGGCACGATGCCGGTGCGGAAGTAGGCGCGGGTGCGGTCGGTGCCGAGGACTGCGGTCGCGGCCGGGGCGCCCTCGAGCACGAGGCGGTCGGTCTCCTCGCCGGTCGCGGTGTCGACCGCGACCAGGGCGGAGGCCTCGTCGTCGGTCTGCTGCACGGCGAAGAGCTGGTTGCCGTCCTTGCTCAGGACCGGCTGGACCCACAGGCCCGGGACCTGGATGGTCCTGCCGCGTCGCGCGATCCACACCGGGCCGGGCTTGTCCGCGCGCTCATACATCAGCACCGTCCAGCCGGCCACGCTCATCTGGGAGCCGTAGACCTTCTGCGGCTGCGCACCGAGCTGGAGCCTGCCGGCTTGGTCGACGAACGGCAGCGTCGTCGCGGGACCGACGGGCAGATCGGCGTACGTCGCCGGGATGGCGGGCGCGCTGTTGCGAACCGTCGGAGCGGGCGGCGCGGGAGTGGGAGCGTTGGCGCCGGTGCGTCCCTCGGCGAGCCGCGTCGTGTGGACCGCGAGCCAGGCCACGGAGGCGAGCATGGCGAGGATGATGCAGGCGGAGAACAGGATCCCGGCACGGCTGTGCCTCACCGTGGGCGGCTGCTCCTCGAGCACCACGGCTGGCTGTTCCTCGTCGATGTGCACGTCGGTGATGGTCGTACCTTCCTCGTCCTGTCCCCGAAGGCTGAGATGTCGAAGCTGTGCTACGGACGTGCCCCGAGTCTCCCCACAGTAACCACGGGAAGCCGGCGGAATCAGGAGAGATCAGGTGAACAATCCGTTTTCACATGCCGTCGGTATGTTCGGAAGGACCAGGAATGGCCTAAGGTCGATCGCGTGGTGAGAAAACGAGTAGCTGATGCAAGCAAACAGGCCGGAAAAGTCGTCGGTGCGGTGAAGGACACGGCCGGCAAGCTGGTTGCCGAGGTGGTGTCCGGCAAGGTCAAGATCCCATCCGTGCCGAAGGTCAAGGTCCCCAGGCCCGGACGCAAGGCGCCGGCCGAGGCAGCAGAGCCTGTCGTGAAGCCGGGTGGCAAGCCGGTTGCGAAGCCGGCCGTCATGCCCGAGACCGCTGTCGCGCCCGTCGCGGACCCGGGGGTCAAGCCTGCCCCGGCCGCTTCCGAGAAGGCAGCCGCGCCGGTCGAGAAGCCCGCGCCGGTCGAGAAGCCCACGCCGGCGAAGAAGACCGCCGCCAAGAAGACCACGGCGACGAAGAGCCCCGCGAAGAAGACGACGACCGCGGCGAAGAAGACCACGGCCAAGAAGGCGCCCGCGGCGAAGAAGACCACCGCCACGGCGACCAAGAAGACCGCTGCCAAGACGACGACCGCGAAGAAGGCACCTGCGGCCAAGAAGACCTCCGCCGCGGCGACGCCCGCGACGCCGGCGGCCTCCGAGACGCCGGTGAAGACGACGGCCGCGAAGAAGACCGCGGCCAAGAAGACGTCGCCCGCGAAGAAGTCTCCCGCGACGAAGACGGCGGCGAAGAAGGCCCCCGCAGCCAAGAAGGCACCCGCCAAGAAGGCACCCGCGAACGAGACCTCGGCGACCCCTGCCACCCCGGCCGAGACGCCGACGAGCGACTCCTAGCCGAGACTGGCGACCCGCACCGAGGCCAGGGCCGTACGCGGCCCGAGCCCCAGCCTGCGTACGGCCTCGAGGTCCTCGAGGGTGTCGACGTCGTGGCGCAGTGAGTGGAGGTCGCCCTCCAGCGGATGGGCGCCGCCGTCCCGGTGGGCGGCGGCGGACCCGGGCCCGAACGCGGGGCGGAAGCGGTCGTGGGACGCGGTGTAGAGCGTGGTTCCCCCGCCCGCCGCGTCCTCGACGTACGCAGCCTCGGAGCCCTCCGCGGCGGTCAGTGCCGCGTCCAGGTCGGCGGAGCGGAGCGCCGGCAGGTCGCCGCACAGGGCCGCGGGGCGAAGGTCCGGCCAGCGGCGCCGAGCCTCACGGGCACCCTGTACGAGGGTCTCGTTGAGGTCACCGCTGACCCCGTCCGGGATGACGGCGGCACCGAGGCGGGCGACGTCGGCGGCGAAGAAGGAGTCGTCGGTGATCACCAGGACCGCACCGACGTGGGCGGCTGCCAGACACGACTCCGCGGTGTCGAGGGCGAACGAGCGGGCGAGGTCGGCCCGCTCGTGCGACTCGATGCCGACCAGCCGGGACTTGCCGCGCGCCGGAGGCTTCACGGGCAGCAGGACGACGTAACCGAGTGCAGGTGCAGGCACAGGGTAGATCCTGACAGGTATCTCACAACCCCGAGGTGACGGCCCGGTAGCCTGCGTGCGTGGGAAAGTACCGGAAGTTCCAGGAGGGCAAGCTCGGCTGGCCATGGGTCGTGGCTGTCGGCATCGTGAAGCCCGTCCTTCTCGCCACCACCAAGCACCAGTGGGACGGCGGCGAGAAGATCCCGGAGAGCGGGGGAGCGGTGTTCGCGCTCAACCATGTCTCCGAGATCGACCCGTTCACCGCCGCGCACATCGTGTGGGACTACGGACGCAGACCCAGCTACCTGGCCAAGGCCGCGCTGTTCAAGGGTCCGTTGGGCAAGTTTTTGCGGGCGGCGCGCCAGATCCCGGTGGACCGGACGGCCGGCGCGTCGGCGTTCGACGCGGCCGTGAAGGCGGTCAACGAGGGCAGCATCGTGGTCGTCTACGTCGAGGGCTCGATCACCAAGGACCCGACCGGCTGGCCGATGCGCGGCAAGTCGGGTGCGGCCCGAATCGCGCTCGCGACCGGTGCCCCGGTCTACCCGGTGGGACAGTGGGGAGCCCAGGAGCTGCTTCCGGCGTACTCTCTCAAGCCGCACCTGATCGGCCGCAAGATGATCCAGATGAAGATCGGGGACCCGGTCGACCTGAAGGATCTCGAGGTCCAGGAGCACACGCCGGCGGTCGTGAACGAGGCGACCGACCGGATCATGAAGGCGATCGTCGGCCTGGTGGCCGACATCCGGGAGGAGGAGCCGCCCAGCGAGCTCTTCGACCCGAAGAAGGCCGGTGTGAATGCGACCGGTGACCCCCGCAAGAGCAAGAAGAAGGACAGCAATTGAGCGAGCGTCAGCGAGTGAACCGTAAGAACAACACGCCGCCGCGTCCGTATTCTGGCGCTCGCGCTACGGAGGTGTCGGCGTGACTGGCAAGGTGGCGGTCTTCGGAGCGGGCTCATGGGGCACCGCGTTCTCGGTCATCCTCGCTGACGCGGGCAACGACGTGACCATGTGGGCGCGTCGTGAGGAGGTCGCGGCGGCGATCAACGACACCCACGAGAACCCCGACTACCACCCGGGCACCGAGCTGCCCCACAACATCAGCGCCACCCACGACATCGAGAAGGCGGCGTACGGAGCCGAGCTGGTCGTCCTCGCGGCTCCGTCGCAGACGCTGCGGGCGAACCTGACCGACTGGACGCCGTTCCTGCCGAAGGAGGTGCCGCTGGTCTCGCTGATGAAGGGCGTCGAGCTCGGCACCCTGGAGCGGATGAGCGAGGTCATCGCCCACGTCACCGGCGCCGGGCCGGAGCGGATCGCGGTGGTCAGCGGCCCCAACCTGTCCAAGGAGATCATCCGTCGTGAGCCGGCCGCCGGTGTGGTGGCGTGCGCCGACGAGGAGGTCGCCAAGACGATCCAAGCGCGTGTGCACTCGCCCGCTTTCCGCCCCTACACCTCGACCGACGTGGTCGGCTGCGAGATCGGCGGGGCCTACAAGAACGTGGTCGCGATCTCGACGGGGATGGCCGCCGGGCTCGGCTTCGGCGACAACACCCAGGCGTCGCTGATCACCCGCGGTCTGGCCGAGACCGCCCGGCTGGCGGTGAAGCTGGGCGCCAACCCGATGACCCTGATGGGTCTCGCCGGCCTCGGTGACCTGGCCGCGACCTGCTCCTCGCCGCTGTCGCGCAACCGTACGTTCGGGGAGAAGCTCGGCAAGGGCATGACCACCGCCGACATCCTCGCCTCCAGCCACCAGGTCGCCGAGGGCGCCAAGTCGTCCCACTCGCTGCGCGAGCTGGCGGCCAAGGTCGGCGTGGACGTGCCGCTGGCGCAGTACGTCGACGACGTCGTCTCCGGCGCCAAGACCGTCAGCGAGATCATGGACGAGATGCTCGAGCGGCCGACGAAGGCGGAGACCGAGTAGGACATCGAGACGGAACGGCCCCGGAGCGAGTGCTCCGGGGCCGTCGCTGTCGGTGAGGCCTCAGGCGGTGCCGAGGTCCTTCCACGGGCCCCACTCCTCGGTGCCGGGGGTGTTGCCCTGGGTCCACCACTTGGCCTCCCACAGGTGACCGCCGTAGGTGACGCGGTCGCCCGCGACGTACACCGTCGAGGCCGACCACGCGGCCGCACCACCCGGCGGGTCGGTCGGCGGGTCGGTCGGCGGGTCGGTGGGCTCCTCGGTCGGCGGATCGGTCGGGTCGGGCTCTTCGACCGGGCCGCCGGTGCCGTTGCGCATGGCGTCGGCGAAGGTGCCGATCAGCTCGCCCTGGCGGTCACCGGACAGCTCCCACCACATGCCGCCGCCGAGGCGCTTGGAGATCGCGTAGGCCGCCTTCTGCCTGATCGTCGACACGTTGTCGTAGGTCCACCACTGGTTGCCGTCGTAGCGCCAGGCGGCGCCGGTGGCGGCGTCGTAGTGGTCGGTGCCGCGGGTCTTGAGCTTGTCGTAGTCCTCGTTGCCCGCTTCGTACGTCCCCGGAGCCGCGGCGGTGGCCGGACCCCACGGCCGTGCGGAGGTCGCGCCCTGCCAGCCGCGGCCGTACGCCGCCATGCCCAGGCCGAGCTGGGCCGGTGAGATTCCGGCGTCGAGGTACGCACGGACGGACTGGTCCACGCTGAACCGCTTGCCGTCGGGGCGCGGGTCGGCGGGGTCGGCGTAGAGGTTGCCCTGATGGCCGGTCAGCTTCGGGTCCCAGGCGCCCCACAGGTCATAGCCCTGGATGTTGCCGAAGTCGAGCGAGCGGAAGATCGCCGGGTCGTTCCAGCCGCCGGCCTCGATGTCCTGCGGGTTGGCCGGGAGGAAGGCGGAGAGCTGGTAGTCCTTGCCCGTGGTTGCGCCCAGGGCGTCCAGCTGGGAGCGGAACTCGGCGAGCAGCGCCTTGAAGTTGGCGCGGTCGTTGACCGGGTCGACGTGGTTGCCGGCGTTGCCGTTGGGCGATCCCGGCCACTCCCAGTCGATGTCGAAGCCGTCGAAGACGCCGGCCGCCGCGCCGGCGCCGCCGCGGCCGTCGATCACCGGCAGGTTGCCCTTGATGTAGAGGTCGATGCACGAGGAGACGAGCTTGCGCCGCGACTCCGGGGTCGCCGCGGCGAGGGAGAAGTTCTTCGACCAGGTCCAGCCGCCCAGAGAGAGCAGCACCTTCAGGCCCGGGTGCTTCGCCTTGAGCTGCTTGAGCTGGTTGAACGAGCCTGCCAGGGGCTGGTTCCAGGTGTCGGCGGCGCCGGAGACGGAGTCGCCCGCTGCGTACGACATCCCGTAGTCGGCCCACGCGTCACCGGCCCCGTCGGAGCCGTTGGGTCCTTCGCCCTGGGCCTTGTTGGCCTCGAAGCAGGTCAGCGTCTGGTGGTGGATGTTGCCGAAGGCGTAGTTGAGATGGGTGAGGTCGTCGGCGACGCCGGAGGTCTCCAGCTGCTTGACCTTGAAGCCGCGGCCGTAGACGCCCCACTGCACGAAGTAGCCGACGTTGCGGTAGCCGTTGATGGCGGTCGGCTCCGCGGCGGCCGTCTGCAGCGATGCGCTGGACGGGGTGCTGGTGAGGGCGAGCGTGCCCGTGAGGGCGAGTGCTCCGGCGAGGGCGCCGATGAGAAGGCCGGCGATCCGGCGTGATCTTCGTGGGGGCAAGGCGACATGCATGGTGACACCTCCGAGGTGATGGCTTGCTCGGGCACCAGGCGCCCGATCGCCTTTCGATGGTGGCAGCCCGTTTATTTGTAAGCAACCCTTACTAATTAAGGAATTTCAGAACGTAATTCGGGGTGGGCGCGGTAGTAGTACGTTCGTTGGGCCGTCAATCCTGGGAGATCGCCATGCTCGGACGTCGCTCTGCAGTTGTTGCCACGCTGACCGGAGGTGCGCTCGCGCTGGCCACCCTGGTCCCGTACGCCGGGGCGGCCGCCGCCCCGGAGGAACGGCTCGCTCCGCCGCCGAAGGTGCCCACCGCGGTGGGGTACGGGGGCGCGGTGGCGAGCGTCGACGCCGATGCGAGCCGGATCGGGCTCGAGGTGCTGCGCAAGGGCGGCAACGCGACCGACGCGGCGATCGCGACGGCGGCCGCGCTGGGAGTGACCGAGCCCTACTCGGCCGGGATCGGCGGAGGCGGCTTCTTCGTGCACTACTCCGCGCGCACGGGCAAGGTCGAGACGATCGACGGGCGCGAGAAGGCGCCGGCCGCGATGCCGCGCGACGCGTTCATCGACCCGGAGACCGGGAAGGAGTACCCGTTCTTCCCGGACATGGTCACCAGCGGTGCCTCGGTCGGGGTGCCGGGCACCCCGCTGACCTGGGACAAGGCGCTGCGGAAGTGGGGAACGCGCACGCTCGCCCAGTCGCTCGAGCCGGCCGCGCGCCTGGCCCGCCGGGGGTTCGTCGTCGACGAGACCTTCCGCCAGCAGACCGTCGACAACCAGGAACGTTTCGCAGCGATCGATTCCACCGCGGAACTATTTCTTCCTGGAGGGTCCGCGCCGGAGGTCGGCAGCCGGTTCCGTAATCCCGACATCGCCGCGACCTACGACCTGCTCGGACGCAAGGGCGTGCGGGCCTTTTACCGCGGCCCGCTGGCCGAGGAGATCGCCGCGACGGTGGCCGAGCCGCCGAAGACCGACGACACCGACCTGCCGGTGCCGCCCGGCTGGGTGACCACTGAGGACCTCGCTGCCTACACCGCGCCCGACCGCAAGCCGACCCACTCGACCTACCGGGACCTCGACGTCTACGGGATGGCGCCGCCCTCCTCCGGCGGCACCTCGGTCGGCGAGGCGCTCAACATCCTGGAGCGCTACGAGCTGGCCGGGATGAACGACACCGAGGCCTACCATCACCTGATCGAGTCGAGCGCGATCGCCTTCGCCGACCGCGGCGCCTACCTCGGCGACCCCGACCACGTCGACGTACCCGTCGACGCGCTGCTCGACGACACCTTCGCCGCCGAACGCGCCTGCGGCATCGATCCGGCGGCGGCCCGGCCGAAGCCGGTCGCGGCAGGCGACGCGTACGACTACGACGGCGTCTGCGACGAGCCGGCCGGCACCGGTGAGACCGCGAAGGACACCGAGAACCTGGAGACCACCAACCTGACCGTGGTCGACCGCTGGGGCAACGTCGTCGAATACACCCTGACCATCGAGCAGACCGGAGGATCCGGGATCACCGTGCCGGGCCGCGGCTTCATCCTCAACAACGAGCTGACCGACTTCTCGACGACCTACCGGCCCGACGACCCCAACCGGGTCGAGCCCAACAAGCGCCCGCGCAGCTCGATGTCACCCACGATCGTGCTCTCCGACGGCCGGCCCGTGCTGGCGGTCGGATCGCCCGGCGGCTCGACGATCATCACCACCGTGCTCCAGATCCTGATCGAGCGGCTCGCGCGCGGCCGGACGCTGCCGGAGGCGATGGCGGCGCCGCGCGTCTCCCAGCGCAACGCCGCGAACCCCGGTGCCGAGCCGGCGTTCATCGAGGCGTACGGAGGACCGCTGACGTCGCTCGGACACCGCTTCGCACCCGCGGCAGAGCTCGGCGCGGCCACCGCGATCGAGATCGGCCCGGACGGGCTGCTGACGTCGACCGCGGAGCCCTGGCGCCGCGGCGGCGGGTCCGCGCTGGTGGTCAGTCCGATTCCGGCGGACTAGCCTCCGAGGCGCTCCAGCGCCTGGGACAGGTCGTCCCAGAGGTCGTCGACGTCCTCGATCCCGACCGACATCCGCACGAGCCCCTCGGGCACCGTCGACGACTCGGTCTTCCAGCGCCGCCGGCGCTCGAAGGTGGACTCGACGCCGCCAAGAGACGTCGCGTGGACCCACAGCGATGTGGAGCGGGTCAGGAGGTCGGCCTGCTCTGCCGTCGGGAGGACGGCGGCCAGCATGCCGCCGAAGCCCGGGTAGCGGACCTCGGCGACGGCGGGGTGCGCCGCCAGCCGCTCGGCGAGGGTCGCCGCGTTGGCTGCGGAGCGCTCGACGCGCAGGTGCAGCGTACGAAGGCCGCGAAGCGCCAGCCAGGCCTCGAACGGGCCGGGGATCGCGCCGAGAAGGTCGCGACGAGCCTTGAGTACGTCCCACAGCGTGTCGTCGGAGACGACGACCGCACCCATGACGACATCGGAGTGACCGGCGATGAACTTGGTGGCCGAGTGGATGACGATGTCGGCGCCGAGCGCGAGCGGTTGCTGGAGCAGGGGAGTGGCGAAGGTGTTGTCGACCACGACCCGCGCTCCGGCCTTGTGGGCCGCGTCGATGACCGCAGGCAGGTCGGCGACCTGCATCCCGGGGTTGGTCGGCGTCTCGACCCAGACCAGCGCGACCTCGCCGTCGAGCTTCTCGAGCATCTTCACGACCGAGGCCGTGTCGGAGAAGTCGGTGAGGCGGGCGGTCAGCCGGCCGCGGGCCTCGAGGTCGGCCAGCTGGCCGATCGTCCCGAGGTAGCTCTGCTCGGTCGCCAGGACCACCGAGTCGTTGACCAGGTCCAGCAGCGTCGCGACCGCCGCGAGGCCGGAGGCGAACGACAGCGCCCGCCCGCCCTCGAGCCTCCCGAGGGCCTCCTCGAACGCCACCCACGCGTCGTTGGTGTAGCGCCCGTACTCCTTGTCGCCGCCGGCCACGTAGGTCGAGGCCATCGTGATCGGTACGTTGAGCGGCTGGTCGGGCTCGTGAGCCGGCCGCCCGGCGTGGACGGCGATCGTGGCGGGCTTGTGATCCATGGCTTCGACCCTATTGCCCCTCCCGCGACGGGCCTCACGCGCCGCGCGGTTACGGGTCGGCGCACGGTCCCGGATAAGGTTGCGGCCGTGTTGACGACCCTGCTGGATGGACGTGCCTTCGGTGAGAAGCACGGCAAGGATGCTGCCACCGTCGTGGCCCTGCACGGCTGGGCCCGCAACCGCAGCGACTGGGGATCGACGCTCGAGGGCCTGGACGCGCTCGCGCTCGACCAGCCCGGATTCGGCGCGACCCCGGCCCCCGAGGAGGTCTGGGGAAGCAAGGACTACGCCGAGTGGCTGGCCCAGATCCTCGAGGGTCTCGATCGCCCGGTGCTCGTCGGTCACAGCTTCGGCGGCCGGGTGGCCGTCCAGCTCGCCGCGACCCGGCCCGAACTCGTCCGCGGGGTCATCCTCACCGGTGTGCCGCTGTTCCGCCCGAAGACCGGCGGCAAGCCCAAGCTGGCCTACCGGGTCGGTCGCTGGCTCCACGGTAAGGGGCTGATCCCCGAGTCCAGGATGGAGGCGCTGCGGGAGAAGTACGGCTCGACCGACTACCGCAATGCCAAGGGCATCATCCGCGACATCTTCGTGAAGGTCGTCAACGAGTCCTACGCCGACCAACTGGCGGCCATCCCGAAGGACCTCCCGGTCCGCCTGATCTGGGGCGAGAACGACACCGCCGCCCCGGTCTGGATGCCCGGTGAGGCCATGGAGATCCTGGGGGAAAACGCGACCCTGGAGATCGTCCCCGGATCCGCCCACCTGCTCGACGCGGGCCTCGTCAAGAGCCTTCGCGGCGCCATCGACGAACTTCGTACGAACTGAATCTGAGGGGCTGAAGAAGAAGCATGTGGATCGTCCTGGTCACCTCCGCGCTGACCCTGGTCTCCTACTACCGCTGGCTGCGAGTCGCTCAGCGTGAGCACTACGAGCCGACGCGGCTGTTCGCGATCGAGTGGATCTGGATCAAGGCCCGCCCGGTCGAGGCGATCCTGCTCGGCGCGGTGGTCGTGGTCTGCCTGGCGTCGTTCGTGCTGCCCTATGGCGCGCTCGTCGGAGCCATGCTGTTCGTCGGCTGGCCGGTGGGGATGTCGTTCACCGGCGCGAAGCGGCTGGTCTGGACCGACCGCGTCAAGCGGCTGGCCGGGGTGCTCTTCGTGCTGCACGCCGTCGTCACGTTGCTGATCGCTCTGTTCGTCCCGGTCGCGGCCGGCCTGCTCCCGATCCTCGCGGTCCCGCTGGCCGAGGCGGCACTCGCGATCATGTGGCCGATCGAGAAGGCGATGGCGAAGAAGTGGCAGGTGCAGGCCGCCGCCACCATCCGGAAGGTCAACCCGAAGATCGTCGCGATCACCGGCTCCTACGGCAAGACCTCGACGAAGAACTACGCCACCCACCTGATGCAGGGCCGCTGGTCGACGCTGGCCTCGCCGGCGAGCTTCAACAACGCGATGGGCCTCTCCCGCGCGGTCAACGACCGCCTCCAGCCCGGCACCGACATCTTCGTGGCCGAGATGGGCACCTACGGTCCGGGCGAGATCGCCGAGCTGACCGAGATCTTCCCGCCGGAGGTCGCCGCGATCACCACGATCGGCGAGGCCCACCTGGAGCGGATGAAGTCGCGCGAGACCATCGTGAAGGCCAAGTCGGAGATCCTCCCGAAGGCGTCGACGGTCGTGCTCAACATCGACGTACCCGAGCTCGCCCTCATCGCCGAGAACCTCCGCGCCAGCAAGCGCGTGATCGCCTGCTCCGCCGTGCCCGGCACCGCCGCGGAGGTCATCGTCACCGACGGCACGCTGACGATCAACAACCAGACGTACGCCGTGGAGCTGCCCGACGAGGTCGGCCACCCGATCAACGTGGCGATCGCCGTCGGGCTCGCGCTCGCGGTCGAGGTCCCGATCGAGACGATCACCCAGCGGCTGTCGTCGATCCCCGGCACTCCTCACCGTGCCGAGGCCAACCAGACGCCCGGCGGCGTGTGGGTCATCGACGACACCTTCAACTCCAACCCGACCGGCGCCGCCGCCGCGCTCGCGAAGGCGAAGCGACTGGCAGGGGAGTCGGGCACCGTATGGACCATCACGCCCGGTATGGTCGAGCTGGGCACCGAGCAGGCCGCGCGCAACATCGCGTTCGCGCAGGCTGCCACGGCCTCCGACAAGATGCAGCTGTGCATCGTCGGTCGCACCAACCGAAAAGCGCTGCGTGCGGGGGACCCGGCGCGCACCCACGAGTTCGACAGCCGCAAGGCGGCGGCGGATCATGCGCTGACCGCGGCCAAGGAGGGCGACGTGGTGCTTTACGAGAACGACCTCCCCGATCACTACGCGTAGGACCCCAGGAGCTTTCACCATGAGCGTTACCAAGGCCACCATCGTCTTCGGCGGTCCCAGCGCCGAGCACGACATCAGCATCCTCACCGGCCTGCAGGCCGAGCGGGTCCTCTCCGGTGCCGGCGTCGAGGTCACCTGCCTCTACTGGGCACGCTCCGACAAGTGGTTCCTGGTGCCCGCCAAGCAGGAGGCGCGAGACTTCCTCGGCGGCGAGCCGAAGGGCTCCAAGCCTGTCGAGTTCCGCCTCGGCACCGAGAAGGGCGACGGCTTCTACACCGTCGGTGGCTTCGGCGGCGGCAAGCGCCTGGAGACCGGTCCGATCCTCTCCGCCTTCCACGGCGGTGCAGGCGAGGCCGGCGGCATCCAGTGGCTCTTCGAGCTCGCCGGGCTGAAGGCGACCGGCGCCACCCCGGCCTCGGCCGCGCTCGGCATGGACAAGCTCGCCTTCGGCGCGGTCATGCTCAACGCCGGCCTGCCGTCGCTGCAGCGCGAGCTGCTCTCGCGCTACGCCACCCCGTCCTTCGAGGGTCCCTACATCGTCAAGCCGCGCTTCGGCGGCTCCTCGATCGGCATCGAGGTGGTCGACGACTACGAGACCGGCCTCGCGCTCCTCAACACCTCGCCGCACCTGCGTGCCGGCGCGGTCGTCGAGCCCTACCGTCCCGATCTCTTCGACCTCAACGCCTCGGTCCGCACCGCGCCCGAGATCGCGGTGAGCGACATCGAGCGCCCGCTGCGCTCCGACGAGGCGAAGATGTACGACTACTCCGCCAAGTACGTCCACACCGACGGCCTGTCCTCGTCCCCGCGCGAGTTCCCGGCCCAGGTCGAGGAGTCGGTCACCAAGCAGATCAAGGATCTGGCCGTACGCGTCGTGGAGCTCACCGGCCTGACCGGCATCCTCCGCATCGACTTCCTCTCCGACGGCAAGGGCGAGGTCTTCATCAACGAGGTCAACTCGATCCCCGGCGCCCTCTCGCTCTACCTGTGGCCCGACACCCCCGCCTCCGAGGTCCTCACCAGCGCCATCGCCGAGGCCGAGAAGCACGTCCCGCAGGTCACCCGGAACTTCGAGGAGGGCGTCGCCCTCAAGGCCGCCGGCGGCATCGCCGGCAAGCTCACCGGCCTGAGCTGAAGCCGAGTCGGCGGGCAGGGATACCCGGTCGACCGGGTATCCCTGGGCTGGGCGGGCACTGAAACGCCCGTCAGGTACATGAAGAGCCCATCAAGCGTCGCGACGTATCTCGCTATTCGGTTTGCTTCTGACATCAGGCTGCGGA